>CAININ010000063.1 GCA_903849265.1 uncultured Acidimicrobiaceae bacterium | reverse complement strand
GTACGCACGATGAGCGCGGCGGTGGGCACGTAGCGCACGGACCGCCTCGGCCCTACCTCTCCTGCGTCAGAACCAAGATCGAGGGGGGAGTGGGACCGGTTGAACTTGTCGATGGCTCGGGTGCCGGCTCCTTTCGCCTCGTCGGCCGCAGCCGCCGCTCTGATCCGGGGCGCCACCGCGCCGATCTCCGGGTCGTCGAACAGCCAGTCCAATCCCTCGATCCACCCCGGTTCGATCGTGCAGTCGCTATCGACGAAGGCGACAAGTTCGGTTTCGACCTTGCCGAGCGCGTCGTTGCGTGCTGCACCGGGCCCGCCGTTCACCGCTCGCCGGACCAGACGCGCCCCATGGGCGGCGCACACTGCCGCTACCGGGCCGGGGTCCAATGACGCGTCGTCGATGACCAGCACCGGGTGCGTCGAGCCGATAGAGGTCAGACAGCGGGCCAGGGCCTCGGGCCGGTCATGGGCGGGCACCACCACCGTCACGGTCCGGGATGCGGCCGCAACCGTTCCCCTCGTGGGATGGGCCATCCCGGAGTCGACCAGGCGTCCGGCCAGGGCAGCGACCGCCCCGGTGGCCGCACCCTCCCGGACCGCCGCATCGATCGACGCTGCACCTTGGCCGGTCAGGGTGATCACGCGGCCTGGATGTCCACCGGCCAGGACCGTGCCCGCCCGAAACCGCTTGAGCGACCGGTCGAGTACCAGTCCGAACCCGTCCGGGAGCACCCCCATCAGCCGGGAGTCACAGGCTGAGACCCCCATCCACGGGAATGACGGTCCCGGTCATGGCGCTGCTCGCTTCTCCAGCCAGCCACACCAGCGCGGCGGCCACTTCGTCAGGATGGAGCAGCCGACCGACTGCTTGCTGCTCGGCAAACGGTCCGGTCCCGTCGAGGCCGTAGATCCGGGCGCTCTCGGCCAGCATGGCCGTATCGGTCGACCCGGGGCAGATGGCGTTGGCGGTGACACCGGTACCGGCCAGATCGGCTGCGAGGCCGCGCACCAGCCCGGTCACGCCGGCCTTTGCTGCGCTGTAGGCGGCCAGCTTCGGCATGCCGCGGGTTGCCGCGGCCGACGCCACGGCCAGGAACCGCCCTTGGCGGGGCTCGGGCCGGCGCAGCAGGGCGGGCACGCCGACCCGGGCTGCTGTGATCGGCCCACCGAGGTCGACGTCGAGCACCGCGGCGAGCTGGTCGGCCGGCATCTCCCACAGGGGCGTGCCCCCGGCGATCACCCCGGCCACGGCGATCATGGCGTCGAGGCCGCCGAAACGCGTTTCGGCCACAGCCACGGCCGCACCCAGCGCATCGGCATCGGTCACATCGGCGACATGGGCGACGGCAGTCCCGGCACCGAGGGCACCCGCTCGGGCCACGACGTCGTCGAGCTCGTGGCGCGTCCCCATGGCGTAGGGGAGTCGGGGGTCATCGCCATCTCGGTCGACGGCGACGACCGACCAGCCGGCTCGGGCCAGACCCAGGACGGTTGCTGCCCCGATACCTCGTGCGGCTCCGGTCACCACTGCGACTCTGCTCATGTCCGAACCCCGTCCCTCTTGCCGGTCGATTGCCGCCCGGTCGATTGCCGCCCGGTCGATTGCTGCCCGGTCGATTGCTGTTGCAGGCGGAATCGGGCGACGGCGTCGACCAGGTCGGCCGCCGCTGCGTCCAGGAGCGTCCGTCCTTCGTCTGCGCTGGCCCCTGTCGGATCCCCCAGGATGCCGTTGGCGCTCACCGATCGAACACCCCCGGACCGGAGCAGTGTCAGCAGCTCGTCGATCGGTCGGATGTCTCCGGGAGCCGCCTCCTCCATCCGGACTCGTTCGGGTGCGATGGCCAGCATGACCGAGGTCTCGGTGCGCCCGGCATGCAGGTCCCCGTCCCACCGTGGCCACCACCCGAACACTGAGCGGTTCTCGGATGAGAGTCGATCCAGTGCCCGTCGCAGCGGAGCGGCGTTGCCTCCGTGACTGCAGGCGAAGACGACGCATGCGAACGTGGCGCAGGCCGAACGCCCGAGTTCCACGAGCAGTGCCTCGGTCGCCTCCTGTCCGATCGACAGGGTGCCGGCGAAGCCGTCGTGCTCACCGCTAGACCCGAAGGCCACGGCCGGTGCGGTCACGAGGAGCGGGTCGTGGGCCCCGGCGGCCTCGACCACGGCCACGGCGATGTCGATGTCGGTGGTGATCGGCAGATGGGGCCCGTGCTGCTCGGTGGCGCCGACCGGCACCACCAGGACGGCGCCC
>CAININ010000062.1 GCA_903849265.1 uncultured Acidimicrobiaceae bacterium | reverse complement strand
GTCGTGCTCGCGTTACCCGTGGCGATGCTGGCCATCGTCGGATGGAGCCATCGGAGCATGTTCTTCGACGGCTACATCTACCTCCACGTGGTGCAGAACCTCCTCGCCGGGCACGGTCCCGTCTTCAATGCGGGCCAACGTGTCGAAGCCTTCACCAGTCCGCTGTGGACGTACCTGCTCGCACTGACCGCACTGTTGACGCCGTTCTCCCTTCCCGTGATCGCCGTCGATCTTGGTCTCGCGTGCACTGTCTCCGGACTGGCGATTGCGGTGGTCGCCTCTACGAGGCTTGTCCGTCGAGTCGCCCCGGACGCATTCCTCTTGCCGCTGGGTGCACTGGTGTTCGCCTCGGTTCCTGCCATCTGGTCCTTGGCCACCCTCGGCCTCGAAACGGGCCTGACACTCCTTTGGCTCGGATGCTGCTCGGCCGTGCTCGTCCGGTGGGCCGGCGATCTCGATACAGAGGTACCGCGGTGGGGCCTGGTCGTCCTGGGCCTCGGCCCGCTGGTACGGCCCGAGCTCGGGCTCGACACCCTGGTGTTCATCGTGATCCTGCTGGTCGTGGATGGGTCTCGGCGGAGGTGGGCGGGGCGGATGGCACTCGTGGCCTGGGCATTCGCGTTGCCTGTGGCCTACGAGCTGTTCCGGATGGCCTACTACGGCATGGTGGTCGCCAATACGGCCGTGGCCAAGGAGGCGTCGCTCCCTCGACCCGCAACGGGCATCTCGTACCTGACCGACTTCACGAGCCCCTACTGGCTGTTTGTGCCGGCCGTCGGCCTCGCCGTCGGGGCGTTCCTCCCGTTGGCGGCTTCGATGCGACGGCTCGACGATGGGACCAGGAACCGGTGGGCCCTGGTCGCACTGCCGCTGGCGGCAGTCCTCAACGCCGCCTACATCACGACCATGGGAGGGGACTACGTACACGCCCGGCTCTTGGTGGCGCCGCTGTTCGCCCTGTGCGCACCGGTGGCGGTGGTGCCGATGACCAGGAAGTACCTGGTCGCTCTCGTGGTGATCCCTTGGGCTCTTGTCTGCATGTTCACCCTGCGGTCCGTCGACGGCTCCCCGTCGGCAGCGAACCCGTTCGTGTTGGTGACCGGACACGGGACAGGGGAGTCGACAGCCGTCAACTGGGGGTCTCCCCAACGGACGTCGAGCTGGCTGATACCTGCTGGGATCTACGTGCAGGCAGATCCGCGCGTGGCTCCGCTCCGGATCGACCAACCCCCGGCCACTGGACTCACCTTGCCGACAGTGGCCACCTTCTGGGCCGGCACGGGGCCCTACGAGCTCGGCACCGATGTGCAGATCCTGGACCTCATGGGATTGGCAGATCCCTTGGATGCGCACATGCAACTCATCCACCGAGGCCAGTTCACGGGGCACGAGAAGCCATTGCCTACGCCTTGGGTCGTGGCCCTGCTGACGGCGCCGGGGTCCAGCGCCGCCCAGGTGTCGGCCGTCGAGGCGCTACGGCCGAGTCAGTACACGCCCCTCATCCCCGAAGCCACAGGCAAGGCGCTCGACATCCAGACGGCGTGGGCCCGCGCCGCCCTGCGGTGCCCATTGATCCATGACATCGCATTCGGTGCAGACAGACCACTGACCTTCGGTTTGCTCTTCGGGGACATCGCCCACGCGGTAGCGCGGTCCACGGTGCGCATTCCGGCCGACCCGCAGACTGCCTATCACCGGTTCTGCGGTCCGGACACTCCGGCATCGGTAGTCGCCGCCGAGGGCTGACCCTCCAGGTCATCCCAGGTTTCCGCAGCGTTCGCCACTACGGTTGCGCTCGGCGGTGAGCGGAAACGAAAGG
>CAININ010000061.1 GCA_903849265.1 uncultured Acidimicrobiaceae bacterium | reverse complement strand
TTATGGCACGTGTGCTCTCCGGAATCCAGCCCAGCGGCGACCTCCACCTCGGCAACTACCTGGGGGCCATCCGCAACTGGGTGGAGGACCAGGGGTCCCATGACGCGTTCTACTGCGTGGTCGACCTGCACGCCCTGACGCTTGACATCGACCCGGCCGAACTGCGGGGCCGGACCCACGACACCGCGCTCGACCTGCTGGCCGCCGGGCTCGACCCCGATCGGTGCACCCTGTTCGTCCAGAGCCACGTGGTCCAGCACACCCAGATGGCCTGGCTGCTCGAGTGCACTGCCACCATGGGTGAGCTGCAGCGGATGACGCAGTTCAAGGACAAGAGCGCCGGCAAGGAGTCGGTTCGGGTCGGGCTGTTCACCTATCCCGTGCTGCAGGCCGCCGATATCGTCCTCTACGACGCTGAGCGGGTCCCTGTCGGCGATGACCAGCGCCAGCACCTCGAGCTGGCACGCGATGTGGCCATCCGGTTCAACGGCCGCTTCGGCGACGTCCTCGTGGTGCCGGAGGCGTCGATCCCCGTCTCGGGTGCTCGGGTCATGGACCTCCAGCATCCGGAGCGGAAGATGTCCAAGTCGGTCAACTCGCCGCTCGGGACGGTGCTGATCCTGGACGACCCGGCGGAGATCACCCGCAAGGTCAAGAAGGCCGTGACCGACAACGATGGCGAAGTCCGGTTCGATCCGGAAGCCAAGCCCGGACTGTCCAACCTGCTCGAGCTGTTGGCCGTGGCCACCGGGCGGACCCCCAAGGAAGTTGCCGGCTCCTACGAACGGTACGGCGATCTCAAGAAGGACACCGCCGAAGCCTTGATCGAACTGCTCCGTCCGGTCCAGACGCGCCGAGCCGAACTGGCCTCCGACCCGGGTGCGGTGGCCTCCCTCCTGTCCCGAGGCGCCGACAAGGCGACCGAAGTGGCCAGCGCCACCTACGACCGTGCCGCCAGGGCGGTCGGGCTGCTCGCTCCCGCATGAGCTCGGGGTCCACACCTCCCATGGCGGACGTGGCGCCCGACGCTCCGACGGATCCAGCGGATCCGACGGATCCGACGGATCCGACGCCGGCCGCCCCGGCCGCCTCGGCCGCGGATCCGACGCCGATCACTCGCAACGGCAACGCAGACGGAGCACCCTCGGGACCCAGTGGCGTCCCGGCATCCGATCCGTCAGGAGGCTCCGGCATCCGGTGGTTCCTCCGGCTCTCCCTTCGTCCGATCCTGCTGTACCTGGCATCGCGAGCCGGGATGCTGCTGGTGGCCGGTGCCACCTCCTCGGTCGCACGCCAGCCACTGGTGAAGAGCCTCACCCCGTGGGACAGCACCTGGTATCTGCAGATCGCCGGATCCGGCTACGTCCGCCACATCCCCCCCGGAACCGGCAATCCGGCCCAGTCCGACCTGGGCTTCTTCCCTCTGATCCCTTTGCTGACCCGGGCTACGCATCTGGTCACGGGCTTCGGGATCCCGGTGGCGGGCCTGGTGACCACCTTCTTGCTTGGCTTGGCGGCAGCGGTGGCCGTCTGGTGGATGCTTCGCGACGTCTTCGGGCAGACCGGTGCCGACCGAGGCACGGCGTTGATCTTCTTCTCCCCTGGAGCGCTCGTGCTCAGCCTCGTCTACACCGAGGCAGGAACCATCTTGTTCGTGGCACTGGCCCTGATGGCCCTGAAGCGGCACCGGTGGGTGTTGGCGGGCCTGGCCGCGGCGGTGGCCACGACGGCCGACCCAGTCGGGTGTGCTGCGATCGTTCCATGCATCGTGGCCGCGGTGATCGCCATCCGACGCACGGGCGAATGGAAGTCCCTGGCCGCCCCGTTGATCGCGCCTCTCGGTGTCGGCACCTTCTTCGCCTACCTGTGGGTCCATACCGGATCGCCGTTCGAGTACTTCTTGGCCCAGCGGGCCGGGTGGCAGGGCGGCACCTACTTCGGGGGAATCCCTGGGGCGATCGCCCATCTGGTGAACCATGGGTTTGCCGACCCTGACTATGGCGTCAAGGCCGTCTCCATCGTGATCGCCGTCGGGTTGCTGGTGGTGTTCTTCCGAGCGAGGCCACCGGCTACCTGGGTTGCCTACGTGGTCGCTGTGCTCGCCTTCGGTGCCATCTCCCCGATCATCGGGGTGACCCCTCGTCTGGCCCTCCGAGGGTTTCCGTTGCTCGGTGTGGTGGGGGCGAAACTGCCGGGATTGTGGTTCGAAGTGGTCTTCGGTCTGTCGGTGCTGTCCATGGCCGCGCTCGGGATGATGGCCATGGGCGGACCGCTCTGGACGCCGTGACCACACGCTCGGAGCCCCTGTCGGCTCGATCGGTCGTGATCCTGTCACTGCTCGGCATCGTGTCGCTGACTTGGCTCTTGATCGAGGTGCGGTTCGTCACCTGGCACCGGGTGCAGCTCGATTTTTCCGTCTATGTCATGGGCGCCCACCATCTGGTTGACGGTCGGCTCTACAACTCGTCGCTAGCGACGTCGCCGCACCTTCCGTTCACCTACCCGCCGGTTGCGGCTCTGGCGTTCTGGCCCTTTTCGCTCATGGGACGTCAGGCAGGACAGGTGACGTGGGCGGCGTGCAACATACTCAGCCTCTATGCCGTGCTGGCCCTCTCCCTCCGGTCGGTCGTCCCCGGCATCGACCGAGCCCGTCTGCTGTTTTGGGCATTGGTGCTCCTCGGGCCGTCGTATCTCCTTGACCCGATACGTCTGACCTTCTACTTCGGCCAGGTCAACCTGGTGTTGTGTGCGCTGATCCTGGCCGACCTGACGACCACGCCCCGTATCGGACGTTGGGTCCTGCCCCGTGGCGTGCTGGTCGGTCTGGCCGCGGCCATCAAACTGGTCCCCCTGGTCTTCGTGCCCTACCTGTTCGTCACCCGCCAGGTCCGGGCCGCGTGGACGGCCGTGGGTGCCTTTGCTGCATGCTCGCTGCTTGTCGTCGTCCTCGATCCGAGCGTCTCGTGGTCCTATTGGACGAAGTACGCCACCGACGCGGCCCGAGTGGGGAATCCCTCCTTCGTCCTCAATCAGAGCCTGCAGGGCTCCCTCGACCGCCTCGCGCACCGAGATGTCTCCACAGTGGTCATCGATCTCGTTGGGGCGTTGGTCCTGGTGGCCGGCATCACGTTGGCCCGGTGGGCGTGGGCGGAATCGTCACCGTTCCTCGGGATCCTGGTCTGCGCCACGACCGGAATGGTGGTCTCCCCCATCACCTGGGAGCACCACCTGGTGTGGGCCGTGCCTGTGCTGCTGTGGCTGGCCTGCGCGGCCGACCGGCCGCCGGGGGGCAAGCTGTGGGCAGTAGCCGCCGGAGTCGTGCTGTGGTGGGCACCTCTCCAGCACGTCCCTTCGGGGGGCACGACCGAGTTGCACGAGCACGGATGGACGCTGCTGGCGGGCAACTCGTTCACGGCCCTCCTCGTCGGCTTTCTGCTCGGGATCACCGTGCTGCTGTCGGTGCGGCGGCGACGGCGGCGGCGGCGGCCAGACGGGGCCGGTTCCGTCAGCGGCCAGGTTTCCCCAGCGCCCACTGCTGCAGCGACGACGTAGACAGGGCGTTGGGCGAGGTCGTATAGGCCTCCACGATCCACCACTGCCCGTGAGGTGGAGCGTTCGCCTCGGCAATGGGGCGCAGCACGAAGCGAGTGGTTGCCCCCGGTGCGACCGGGACACTGCCCTCGACGGGCCGAGCGTTCCAGAATCCAGATGGGTGTCCGCCACCGGAAGAAACCATGAATCGGGGCGTCAGTGCCGACGACGACGTGTTGCGCACGGACACGCCCACGTGGACGTAGTGGAGTCCTCCATCGACGGTGGCGACTCCGGCGGCGGTGACCCCGTCGACGGCCACCGAGAGCGGTGCCGAGGTGAAGGCCACCACCAGCAGCGCAGCGGAGGCCACAGCAGGCAGTGCGATGCCGAGGGGGGCGAGCCACCGACGTGGGTGGTCGGCTCGTTCGGACTCTCGTTCGGACTCCGGATCCGGCTCCCGCTCGAGCATGGCCACGCTCACTGCCGCCACGAGCGCAGCGGGCACGAAATCGTAGAGGTAGTTCGTCAGACTGCGATCGGGCAAGAACAGCACAAGGGGGACAAGGAAGAGCCAGGCCCGACGAAGCCGGGCTTCCCAACGGGCAAAGGCCACCAGCATGGCCACCATGGCCAGGGCAGCGGCGGCCGACATCCAGGGCAGTACGACTCCTCCGGTGAGTCCGTGCAGGGCGAGGGTCACCAGGCCCTGTCCGTCGGCCACCAAGGGCTCGACCATGGGTAGGAATGCGCCACGGATCCACGCCGCCGGGGACCACAAGAAGAAGGGCAGGTTGATGACCGCGAACGCGACCACCACCAGTCCCAGGTAGCGAAGCGCTACCGCGAGAGGCCTGTTGCCCGATCGCCGGGACTCGACGGCCACACCGACGAGGAGGAACGGTACGCAGAACCACGGGGACTGCTTGACCGAACAGGCAATGCCGAGGCTGACCGGCCCCACCCATGCCGGCAGCCACGTGGTCGCACGGCCCGGGAACTGGTCCCAGCGCCACACGGCGAGCACCAGAAATGGCACGAAGAGGGCATCGGTTCCGCCGTTGGCGAAGGGCCCGACGAACATGCCAGTCAACAAGAGCAAAGGCGCCAGCCACCGCAAGTATCGGGGCACCATGCAGAAGACCAGCACCACAGTGACCAACCAGGCGCCGAGATCGACCCAATCGCTCAGCATGTGGTTCAGCCCCAAAGCCATGAAGGGTGCCTGCAGCAAGAACGAGCCGGCTGGGTAGGACACCCCCAGGGTGTGTGCGCCGTCGACCTGATACGTCCAGTACCCGTTAGCGGGGTTCAGCAAGCGGCCCGCAGCCGCCAACGAAGATGTATACGGATTGTGCCCGTCCAGCAGCAGGCGGGTGGCCACCTGGTTGAAGGCTGCAGAGTCGGTCGTGTAGAAGTGCCGGAGGTGGATACCGGTGCCCTCGGCAACAGCAGCCATCACGAGGGCGGCACCCATGCCCGCGATCTGAAGCGCATCCCCCAGGGGCCGACGCACCGTCCAGACCAGCACGGCACCTATCAGGGCGGTAACCACGAGGATCGGTGCAAGGACGGCGGCCCAGGCACCAGCAGACCACGAACCCCAGTAGATGAGCGCTGAGGCCAGCACCGCCACCCACACCAATGTCCAAGCGCACTGCTGCACCAGGGCGAGGGCGGCAGTATCCGAGGAGATCCCGTGGAAACTGGGGTCTGCCGACCCATCTGCCGACGCGTGGCGTGCGCTCTCCATCTTGGCGACGGAGGCCGACTGAGGCACGTCGTCGATCATGGGAACACCGACCGCGAGCCGACCTCGAGGATGGTAAATAGGACGAGGAGGATCACCGAGACTGCCACGAGGCAGCGGTAGACCCATCCGGAGTAGCGGGTGCCTAGGGCGATCACGATGGGGAACGCCAGCATCAGGAACCGGGGCCGGAGCCCAACTGGATGAGAGAAGGCGGCCATGGCCGCAGCACCCAAGCCATAGAGCAGAACTGGTGCGGGCTGGCGCTCTCGGATCATGAGCACGATGCCGATGATGGCGCCGACTGTGCCGACCAGCAGGATCTGACCCGTGAACGTCGGGCCCAGCGGGTTGGTGACGAACGAGTACAGGATGTGGAACGGATAGGAAAGGGACGGGTAACTCTTCCACCCGCCACGCTCGGTCAACCGCCACGCCATGAGCATTCCGGTGTGCACCCAGAGGTAGAGCATGTAGAGCGCGATCCCGAGCGGAGCGAGCACGGGGGCGAGCAGCGGTGTCAGCGTTCGGTCTTTCCATGCGGCCCGGCCGCCGCACCAGGCGCAACTCACGACGAAGGCCAGCGCCACCGGAGAGGCCGCAGTGGCGAGCGCACCGAGGACTCCGGCCAGCCACCACCTGCGGTCGAGGAGGGCGATGAGCCCGAACCCGATGCAGGTGATGGCGATTCCTTCGGAGTAGGCGAAGCTGAATGCGAACGTGCCAGGAAAGACGGCGAACAGGAGTGCGGCCCGTTCGGCCCGGGAGTCACCTGCGATCCGCCGGGCGAGGAATCCCACGGCCACCACTGCGCTCGCTCCGGTCACCGCACTGATGACGAGGCTTCCGGCGGCCGGAGGGATCCCGACGCAAGCCAGGGCTCGCACCGCCATTGGAAACAGCGGAAAGAAGGCGATCGGGTTTTCCGCCACACGCCCGTCGACCATCGGCAGGACTGCGGGGTAGCCGTGGCGGACGATCTTGAGGAACCAGGTCCCGTCCCAGGCCGTCAGATCGGCGACCAGTCCGTTGTGGGTGATCAGATCGGTCACGGCCACGCCAATCAGCGTCAGGAGCCGGCACGCCGCATAGACCAGCAGTGCCGTAGTCGGGAACCAGCGGCGCGCGTCGGCCTCTGGCGCCAGATCAGAGGACGCCCGCGATGCGTCTTCGACGGGGAGCGCCGAAGTCAGGAGCGGCACCGAGTCGGCCGGGGTCTCAGGAAGCATGTGCAGACCCGTCGAACACCCGGCGGGGGTATCCCTTGGCCACGAACCAGACCAGAGCCACGAGCAGCACGGGACCGACGACCCAGTAGGTGCCGCCGTTGAGCATGGGCGTGCCTCCGGCTCCGACCAGCAACATGCCCAGTCCGGCCACCACGGCCAGCGCCTTGGACCGCTGGGCCGAGGTGGCCGACAGCACGGCCACACCCCACATCAGATACCAGGGCCACAGCGTCGGACTCAACACCACGAAGAGCACCAGGGCCAGTCCGCACAGCCGAACGGCATCCTGGCCCTTCACGTGCAGGATCATCCACAGGATCCCGGACACGGCGGCGAGCGCCCCGAGTCCCTGGACAACGGAGACCGTGATGCCGAGGGCGATGGGAATGCCGGCGGCGTGCAGGATCCCGTGGCTGAACGTGCCGATCGACACGAGTGGTGTGATGAGCACCCGCAGTTCGGTGGGCACGTGCAGCGCGGTCGGGCTGAGCCAGGTCCACCCCAGATCGGCACCGATGGTCACGCCCGCCACCACGAGCACGGTGATGGCCGCCCCTTCGGCTACTACCCGCCATCGTGCCGCGGCGCTGACCCTGGTGCACTCGTCCGCCACGAGAAACACGATGCCGGCGGCCGCTGGGAGCTTGATGGTGGCGGCCAATGCGCACAGTGCGATCCCCCACCGAAGGCGCCCCGCCGTGCCGATGGCGAGGCCGGCCAGCATCAGGCCCATCATCAGGGCGTCGTTGTGACCCGATGACACGAAGCTGAAGAGGGCGAGCGGGCTGAGGACGGCGAGCCACAGCGCAACTCCTGGATCGTTGCCCAGGCGCCGAGCCAGTGCCGGAAGCGCCAGCATCATCAGGCCCACTCCCACCAGTTCGATGGTGCGGAACGCCAGAATCCCCGACACCAGTGATGTGCCCGCTACCGAAGCACCCAGGTGGCTGACCGACACGAACAGCGGTCCGTAGGGGGAGGCCGTACCGCGCCACACCGAGGCGATCGACGAGAGCAAGTCACCGTGTCCGAGTGCGGACGGCGGCACTACGTAGGGGTTGAATCCCTGGCGGGCCAACTGCCCCTGGGCGATGTAGCTGTAGAGGTCTCTGCTGAACAGCGGGGGGCCCAGCAGAAAAGGGAGCCCCCAAACGGCCAGGACGAGCCAGGCCAGAGGCACGGTCAGACGCCCTGCGAGCGCCTGAGCTCCGAGGCCCACCCATCCGGTCAACAGAAGGGCGACCGAGGCGTAGAACCCGAGATGAGCTCTGAACCCGGTACCCACCGGGACGGTGTACCACCAGTCGTGCCCGATCGGCCGGGGGGTCGATCCGATGGTGGAGCCGAAGAGGACCATGCCGACAGCGCCGAAGGCCCCGACCGCGATCCACAGCGAACGGTATCGGGTCATGCGTTCGAGGGGCGTGGCCGTTGCGGTGGTCTCCACTCCTCTCCCTCTCCCGCCCCCGTCAGTCGAATGTTCTCCGGTCGTGCGCGATCAGGCGCACCGGCGACCCTGACGATACTCCGGGCGTCCGGGGCACCTGTGGCAGGAAGGCGCCGGCGGTGGGGCATGGCTCGGATCAGGCCAGGAGGTTGATCCACCAGTTGATGATGTCGTTGATCAGTGCGCTCCATGCGTTGTGGAACATCAAGATCAGCAGAAACGGCAGGAACATGAGGAAGGGCTGCATGTTGTAGTACCCGGGCAACAGCCGAGCGGGAAGCAGGCGTTCGAGAACGGCGGCGCCGTCGAGCGGCGGGCACGGGATGAGGTTGAACACCCCGAGCACGATGTTGGCGATCCCGGCATAGAAGAAGATCTGCTGGAGCAACGACGGCGGGGCCCCTGTGAGCAGGCTCGTCCGTCCACCTACAGCGACGAAGCAGACCCCCATGAGTGCAGCCAGCACGAAGTTGGTCAGCGGGCCGACGAGAGAGACCAGGACGATGTGGTTGCGAGGGCTCCTGAGGTTGTTCGGGTTGACTGGCACCGGCTTGGCCCAGCCGTAGGCACCGATTCCCGAAAGCGTCAGGACGGCCGGGACCAGCAGAGTTCCGACCGGGTCCACGTGGCGGATCGGATTGAGATTGAGCCGTCCTAGCCGCTTGGCCGTGGGGTCTCCGAAGGCCAGCGCCACTGCTCCATGAGAGATCTCATGGAGGATGATGGACGGGATGAGGACGCAGAAATAGATCAGCTGGTCGGCGTGGAGCTTGTGCGACGAGATGATGAGGGCGATCAGCACCGCAGCTACCGCCACGATGATCAGGGTCCGGTTGCTGGCCTGGAACCGCCGCAATCCACTCCACCCGGACCCTTGCGGGCCTCCCGGGGTCACCGGTGCCAGCCGATCAGGACCGGCTGGCGTGGTCGATGCAGAACCGGCTCGCCGGCATGGCTTCGAGCCGGGCCGGATTGATGGCCACGCCGCAGGACTCGCACGTGCCGTAGGTGCCGTTATCGAGTCGCGTGATGGCTGCAGCCACCTCTTCGAGCGTGTCCTTCAAGGTGCCGGCCAGTGCCTCAGCCTCGCCCCGCTCCGCGGTTACTTGGCTGGTATCGGCGAAGTTGGCGTCGTAGTCGAGGCCGGTCCGGCCATCATCGAACCCGAGTTCGGTCAGTTCCGCACGAAGTTGGGACTGCTCGATCTCCAGCAGGCCGCGGTAGTCGGTGGCTGGGGCGTCTGTAGGGGCATCGCTCGGCATCCGGAGCATCCTACCTGCCCCCGGAACCACCGGCCCGCGGGTGGGCCCGTTCGTACGACGAACGGAGATGGTCCTGGCTCAGGCGGGTGTAGATCTGCGTGGTGGCGATCGAGACATGCCCGAGCACCTCTTGGACCACCCGTATGTCGGCACCGTGGGCCAACATGTGGCTGGCACACGAATGACGGAGCACGTGGGGGCTCACGACATCGCCAAGTCCGACACGCTGCGCACGGCCCTGCACAGCGGCCCATGCTCCCTGACGTGACAGGCGAGCTCCCCGCACGTTCAAGAAGACGGCCTCTGCATCGGTGCGCCGGGCGAACTGCCGGGGCTCCATCAACGGACGCCCTCCAGATCCGAGCCACCGATCGAGTGCCGCCCGGGCGGGTCCGCCCAGCGGCACCACGCGCTCTTTGGCGCCCTTTCCGAACACCCGAAGCAGACCGTCATCACCAGTCAGGTCCATCAACGACAGCCCCACCACCTCGGATATGCGGGCTCCGGTGCCGTAGAGCACCTCGAGCAGGGCCCGGTCCCGCAGGTCTACCGGTTCTGTACCGTCGACTGAATCGAGCAGGCCGATGACCTGGGATTCCTTCAATGCCTTGGGCAGTCGGCGCGGCAGCTTGGGGGACCGGACATCGGTGGTGGGGTCGACGACGAGGTCGCCCTCCCCTACCCAGAACCGGTACAGCCCACGGAGCGCAGTTGTGGCCCGTGCCATCGAGGCTGGATTGCGCCCGAGAGTCCGCAGATCGCCCAGGTATCGCTCGAGGTCGTCGGGTCCGACAGCGGCTGTGTCGACGGACTCGGCCTCAGCCCACTGTTCGAACGTGGCGATGTCCCGTCGGTAGGCCAGCAAGGTATTGCGCGATCGACCCTTCTCCACGGCCAACCAGGAGAGGTACTCCTCCGCTCCAACAGAAAGGGGCTCGGGCACCGGAGCCCTCAGCCGAGGGCGGCCAGCCGCCGCCGGGCCAGGCCCACGCCGAGGATGGTCGAGGCATCGACGATCGATCCATCGTCGACCATGGCATCGAACTCGTCGAAGGGGATCTCTGCGATCTCCATGAACCGTTCTTCGGCCCCCTGTCGATCCGTCGGCACCTGCCGGAGCCCGGTGGCCAAAAAAATATGGGCGACCTCGTCACAGAACCCGGGGGTGATGATGGTGCTGGTGAGCAACGTCAGTTGCTCGGCCTCGCAGCCGACCTCTTCGGCCAGCTCTCGCACGGCCGTAGCTTCTGGTGGCTCACCCTCAACATCACAGGTGCCAGCCGGAATCTCGAGCAGCCAACGGTCGACGGCGGGCCGGTACTGGCGCACCAGCACTACTGCGTCGTCATCGGTGACGGCCACGACGGCGACGGCACCCGGGTGGCGGATGATGTCCCGGGAGAACGGCGTGCCGTCCGGGTCGACGAAGGTCGCCCGCTGCATCCGGATGAACCATCCCTGGTGGACGGTCTCTTCGCCGGTAGGAGTGAACACCGGCAGCTGGTCGACGGGAGTGAGCCTCCCGGACTCAGCCGACAGCACCGATATCGATCAGATGAGGGTCGCGGCCCTCGGCCCGGGCCAATGCGGCACCGACCAGCTCGCGGAAGAGGGGATGTGGCTGGTCGGGGCGGCTCTTGAACTCGGGATGGGCCTGGGTCCCGACCCAGAACGGGTGGCCCGGGAGTTCGATGAACTCGACGAGGCGTCCGTCGGGCGAGAGTCCCGAGCACACAAGTCCTGCAGCTTCGAGGCGGTCCCGGTATCGGGGATTGACCTCGTACCGGTGCCGGTGCCGTTCGGACACGACGACGTCGCCATAGGCGTTCGCAACCTGTGACCCGGGCAACAGACGGGCATCGTAGGAGCCGAGCCGCATGGTCCCGCCCTTGTCGGACACGTCGACCTGTTCGTCCATCAGGTCCACCACCGGATGGCGGGTGGTCGCCTCGAACTCGCGGGAGTTGGCGCCTTCCAGGCCGGCCAACGACCGGGCGGCCTCGATGATCATCACTTGGAGTCCGAGACAGAGGCCGAGTAGGGGGAGTTCGTGTTCACGGGCGTACCGGGCGGCAGCGATCTTGCCCTCTACGCCGCGCTCTCCGAACCCACCTGGGATGACTAGACCGTCGAACGAGCGCAGACCGTCGCGCTCCAGCAGGTCGGGAACAGTGGCAGCCTGGACCCATTCGATCTCGACTTTGGCGCCGTGGTGGAACCCGGCGTGGCGGAGCGACTCGACGACGGACAGATAGGCGTCGGGCAGGTCTACGTACTTGCCGATGATGCCCACCCGGACCGGGCGCACCGCAGCGGCGACCTGGTCAACGAGGTGTTCCCAGCGAGAGAGGTCGATCGGGTGATCAGCCACGTCGATCTCCAGGACCTCCATGATGTAGCTGTCGAGGCCCTCTTCATGGAGCACCAGGGGGATCTGGTAGATGTTGTCGGCGTCCACGCAGGACACGACGGCCTGCATGGGGACGTCGCACAACAGCGAGATCTTCCGCTTCAGGTCCTCGGAGATCATCCGGTCGGAACGACACACGATCACGTCGGGCTGGATGCCCTGGCTGCGTAGGTCGGTGACCGAGTGCTGGGTGGGCTTCGTCTTCTGCTCGCCAGACGGCCGCAAGTAGGGCACCAGTGTCAGATGGACGTAAGCGACGTTCGCCCGGCCGACATCACGCCGGAACTGCCGGATCGCCTCGATGAACGGGAGGATCTCGATGTCTCCGACGG
>CAININ010000060.1 GCA_903849265.1 uncultured Acidimicrobiaceae bacterium | reverse complement strand
CCATGCGTCCGAGGGTGTTGATGGCCAGCGGGCGCTTGGGGTTGTCGACGTCCATAGCGGTGACCTTGTCGACCGACACACCGATCATGCGGAAGTTGAGCGTGCCGAGGCCGAGACCGATGCAGGCGCCTATGCCCACCAGCAGGTATCCGAACGAGTAGGCGGCGACGAGGCCGGCGACGCCCACCACGAGGGCAGCACCCACGGTGCGCCGGGAGACATCGGGGAGGTTCGGGAGCTCGAAGTGGGCGAACACGGTTATGCCACCCGTCCGATGCCGAAAGTCACAGGTACTTGCGGATGGTCGAGACGGCCATGAGCACCGCCAGCACCGCACCCAAGGCCAGTCCGACCAGCAGGCACAGCGGCGACGAGTGCAGCCACGCGTCGAGCAGGACGCCGGCCCCCGCCATCACGGCGAAGCAGAGTCCGATCGACAGCCCGAGGCCCAGGAAGGCTGTCGCTCCCGGGGACAGGCGTCGGTCCCCCGGTTCGAAGCGCGGCGAGTCCTGATCCGGGACGTCCGCACCGGTTTCGGGAGTCGGGTCGTCCATGTCCGGTCGGGGCCGCGTCAGGATCTGTGGGGGAGAAGTGCGTCACGTGTGGTTTCCGGGGTCATGCAGCGGACGAGCGCAAGGCCGTCCGGGAGATGGTTTCGTAGGACTGCAGGTCCATGGCGCGTCGCACCGGGGGGAACCCCTCACGGGGGGTGATGTGCCTGCAATTCACGTGGCGCATCATCGCACTATTCCCAGGGGCCCGGCAAAACGCAGGAAACATGCTGTTCACGGCTCAGGAACCGGGGCACTGCGGGCCGGGGCCAAGGTGCCCGTATCTGCCTGCGCGACAGGAAGCGGGGCCTCGGTCTCCCCCGGTCCGTCGTCGGATTGGATCGAATCGTCGCCGTCCGGTGCGTCTTCCCCCTCGGCCTGGCGACGGGTCGACGGATGGAACAGCGTGTAGAGGATCACCCCGAGGGCGAGTGCGCCGAACGGGATGAACGCGTTCACGCTCGACACGTACAGCGGAAAGAGCACCAGGCCGGACAAGAGGACGGTCCATGCCCACAGGATCAGCACACTGCGTCGGTGTCCGTGGCCGAGCCGCAGCAGACGGTGGTGGAGGTGGTTCTTGTCCGGGGTGGAGAACCCGGTCCGGTTGGCCGTCCGGCGAACGAAGGCGAACGCCATGTCCACGATGGGCACGCCCAGGATGAAGAACGGGATGAAGAGGGGGGCGAAGAAGAAGTAGGTCTGTCCGCTTCGGGCTGCCACACCGCCCACGGTTCCCGCCGACCGGCCACCGATGAGCATCGTGGACGCCGCCATCAGCAGGCCGAGGAGGAGGGCTCCTCCATCCCCCATGAAGATCTTGGCCGGGTGGAAGTTGTGCGGGAGGAAGCCGAGGCAGATCCCGCACGTCACCACGGCGATCAACGGGCCGATGTTGTCTGTAGGCAGGTTCCCGAGGTACTGCAGATGGAGGCCGTAGACCGCGAGTGCGCCCGAGGCGATCGCCACCACGCCGGCAGCCAAGCCGTCGAGCCCGTCGATGAGGTTGACAGCGTTGGTGATGGCGATCACCCACAGTGCGGTCAGCAGCGGCGTCCACTCGGGGGAGAGCTGCACGAGGCCTGCCAGCGGCACCTTGAACTG
>CAININ010000059.1 GCA_903849265.1 uncultured Acidimicrobiaceae bacterium | reverse complement strand
TGGTAGCCATTCCCCACCGCAGCCTTGCTCTCAGAGTACAAATAGAGCCCAGCGCCCGATTTCCGCCCAACAGCGGGACGGGCGCTCGCTCGCGTCTGTGCGTCCTCACGTCACGGTTCGATCGACACCTCGCCATCGAGTTGTTGTCGGCGCGGTCCCTGGTCCGTTGGCTACCGTGCACGCATGTCCTCTTCCCCGACAAGCCAACGGGCGACGCGCCTCGACCGCCGGTCCCGATGACGAGCGGCGCAGTCGTACGGCCGTTCGACGGCAAGGTTGTCATCGTCACCGGGGCGGCCCGCGGCATCGGTGCCGCCACGGCGACCCACTTGGCCGAGCTCGGGGCCAGAGTGGCCGTCACCGACAAAGACGGAGAAGGCGCCCGGTCGTTGTCCGCCGAGCTTGGTGACGCAGGCCACGAGGCCATCGGCCTCACGTGTGACGTATCCGATCAGGTCTCAGTAGGTGCCATGGTGGCCGAAGTGGAGGCGCACTTCGGCGGCGTCGACCTCCTCGACCACAATGCGGCGTGGACCGACTTCCGGACGGACCTCGATGCCGAGGAGGTGGACCTCGACACGTGGGATCGAGTGCTCCGAACAAATGCGACCGGTGGACTCGTCCTGATCCGCCAGGTGATTCCGCACATGCGAGCCCGGGGCGGGGGTGCCATCGTGCTCATCTCTTCGGGCTCGGCATCCATCGGAGAGCACCGCCGGGTGGCCTACGGCGTCTCCAAGGCAGCGATCGAGCAGCTTTCCCGGCACGTTGCCGCTCGTTACGGCCGCGACGGGATCCGTTGCAACGTCATCGCTCCCGGCTTCATCCTCACCGAGTCGGCGGCCCGAGGCGTGCCGGTTGCCGGCCAGGCCCGCCTAGCGGAGCAGAACCCGCTCGGCCGACTGGGGACACCTGCGGACATCGCCCACGTGGTGGCGTTCCTGCTTTCCGAGGGCGCCGGGTTCGTGAACGGTCAGGTCCTGCGGGTCGACGGAGGACTCACCATCGCCCCCCGTCTGGCGGGAGTCGACTGATCGAGGCCGTGCCTCGTGCACCAACGTCGCCCTGCCCGTCTCGTATGCTCCTCGGTCGTGCCGTACTCCCGTCCGAACGACCCCGATGGACACGACTTCCGGGCGATCCGCATCCCCCGAGTCGCCGCGCTTATCGCTGGGGCCCTGCTCCTCGCCGGCTGTTCCTCGGGGGCATCCTCGTCGCCGACCACGGTGGCGACGACCACGATCCCGCCGACCACCACCACGACCACGGAGCAGCCGGGGTGGACCGTCGTGTCCACGGTCGACGGGGCGATCGCCGTCGACAGCCAATCCGTCACAGAGCCGAGTGGGAACGTCGTCACCCTCTTCCGTTTCCGGGTCGGCGAGACCCTGTTCGGACTCCACGTCGGCAGCACTGACCCGCCGCGAGGCACCGCGGTCATTTCGGCCGACAGCGGATCCACGATCGGCCCGAACGAGACCGCGTCGCTGCTGGCCGCGTTCAACGGCGGATTCGAGGCCTCGGCGAATGCCGGAGGGTTCGAGATCAACGGTCAGGTCCTCCTACCCCTGCAGGCTGGGTATGCCAGCCTCGTCATCGACACCGACGGCGTCGGGCATGTCGGAATCTGGGGCCAGGGCCTACCCGGCAAGACAGAGAAGGTGGCCAGCGTCCGTCAGAACCTGCTTCCGCTGGTGTCCGCCGGCCAGCCCAGTCCCAACATCGGCTCGGTGCAGACGTGGGGCGCCACGCTCGGGGGAGGCTCGGCCGTGGCCAGGAGCGGACTGGGAGAGGACACGACCGGGAACCTCATCTACGCGGGAACCACCAGTGCGCTCCCGAGCGACGTCGCCGGTGCCCTGATATCGGCAGGAGCAGTGACCGCCATGGAACTCGACATCAACCCGGCGTGGGAGCAGATCGCTGTCGCATCGTCACCCGGTGCCCCCTTGACCGCCGGTATCCCGGGCCAGCACCGACCGGCCAACCAGTACCAGCTCGGATGGACCCGCGACTTCGTCACCGTGCTGGCTGCAGGCTGATCGATGTCCATGGCGGAACAATGGAGATGAACGACCATCCGGTCGCGGGCGGCGCATCCGTGGTCCTCCGCACCCCTGGCGAAGTGGACGCAGGTTGGCTGACCACGGTGCTGGCGGACCGGGGGCTGCTTCCCGAGACCGGACGCGTCACCCGTGTGGTGGCCACCCCCGTCGGAACCGGCCAGATGGCGGACACGGTGCGGTTCGCCCTGGAGTACGAACCTGAGGGCGCAGGCCCGTCGAGCGTCGTCGGCAAGTTCGCCTCTCAGGATCCCCAGAGCCTGGCCACCGGCAGGATTATGCGGGCCTACGAGGTCGAGGTGCGCTTCTATGCCGAGGTCGCACCACGGGTGGCTACGCGCCTCCCCCGACTCTTGTTCGCGGCGCTCGACCCGGTCGACGCCTGGTTCACACTCTTGCTCGAGGACCTGCACGACGCCACCCAAGGTGACGAGATCCTGGGCTGCAGTGC
>CAININ010000058.1 GCA_903849265.1 uncultured Acidimicrobiaceae bacterium | reverse complement strand
TGACCGGCGGTGGCGCCATGTCACGATCAACCAGATCAGCCAGCGCGAGCTGGCGGAACGAGGGATCGAGGCGACGACGATCTACAACTCGTTCGCCATGGAATCGGCAGCTGAGGCAATGGACGCAGTGGGCGGTCACCGGAATCCAGCCGTGGCCCGCAGCCGTGGCGGTGACGAGATACGAGATGCACTCGGGATCACCCCAGAGCGGCGGTTGGTCCTCCAACCGACGCGGGCGCTGGCCCGAAAGAACGTAGGGGCAGGGATGGACGCCGCCGCTCGGCTGGGAGCAACCTTCTGGCTGCTCGGCCCAGCCGAGGACGGCTACGGCCCCGAACTCGAGCGACTGGTCGCCGACGCGCCGTGCCCCGTAGCCCTGGGTGCTCCCGACATGTCGGCGGTCAGCGGCGTCGTCGGACCGGGGGGGCGGATCCGGATCGACGATGCGTACCAGGCGTGCGACGTCGTGGCGCTCCCCTCGACCTGGGAGGGCTTCGGCAATCCGAGCCTCGAGTCGGTCACCCATCGACGGCCACTCATCATCGGGCCCTACCCCGTGGCCGAGGAGTTGGCCTCCTTCGGTTTCGACTGGTTCAGCCTCGGCGACATGGATCGGCTCGACCAGTGGCTCGTCTCCCCTGACCCAGCCCTGCTCGATCAGAACCTGGCCGTGGCACGTGCCCACTTCGCCCTCGACGACCTCCCCGGCCGCATCGCCGGCATCCTGCCCGAGCTCTGAGGTGCCGCCGTCTAGGTGACCGTGAACTACCAGTACACGAGTGGTTTCCGCTCTCAGGGCTACCATGACCGCCATGACGTCCGCTGCCACCTCTGACCGCCCGGGTCCTGGTGCCCGCAGCAGCCGACGGCTCACCGCCGACGCCCGTCGTCGTCAGCTCTTCGACGTGGCGCTCATGCTGTTCGCGGAGCACGGCTATTCCGCCACGACCATGGACGACATCGCCGAGGCGGCAGGCGTCACCAAGCCCCTCGTCTACCAGCACTTCGATTCGAAGCGGGCCCTGTATCTCGAACTGCTCGACGTCTTCTCCTACGAGATGATCGACCGTATCGTCCAAGCCACCGCCGCAGCCGAAGGGCCGCGCCAGCAGGTCGAGTTCGGGTTCGCCGGCTATTTCGAGCTCATGGTCGACAACGAGAACGCCTTCCGGCTCCTCTACGGCCGGGACGCGCCGGACGACCCGGAACTCGGTGCTGCGCTCCATCGCGTGGAGGAGGCCATCGCCGAGGCCATCGACCCGCTGATCGCTGCAGACCTGGATCCTGAGCACCGGCTGCTGCTCGCCCACGCAGTGGTCGGGATGGCCGAGGGAGCGAGCAGGCACTGGCTCGATTCACACCGAGGAATATCGATCATCTCTGATGTCCAGGCCGTATCGAACAACTCAGATGGAGAGACCGACACGCCAGACAGGAAGTCTGAGGCTGCACGATTGGCGGCGCAGCTTGCCGACTTCGCATGGGCCGGGCTCCGCCAGGTCCACCGGATCTAGCCCCCAAGGGTCTGCGTCGACGAAGGTGCATCACCAGGCACCGGCCCCAGCCCCCTCGCTCGCCGTCAGACCCGCAGGGCTCCGACGGCAACGGGCTGGTTGGTCGAGGTGACCACGCCGCCCGCCACCTCATCGGTGATGGCGAACGCCGTGACCGATGCCGATCCGGCGACACTGAAGGGGACGATCCCGGGATGGGGGCCGAGAAGGCCGAGCGAGATGGCCCGCTTTCCCACCACTCCCCACAGTTGATACGTCCGGTCATCGGGCAGCGGCGGCAGGCCGTCACCGGCGTCATCGATGACGAAGCCGGTGCCCGCTGCCGTGAGCACGATGATCGCTGGCGTCGAGACGCCGCTTGCCTCACCGGTCGCGGCAAGTGTCACCTTGCGAGTCGAGGGGGACGCGAGCGCAGCACGCTCGGCGGCCGACATCTG
>CAININ010000057.1 GCA_903849265.1 uncultured Acidimicrobiaceae bacterium | reverse complement strand
GCCCGACGAAGTGGTGGACCTGGCCCGCTACATCGGGGGAGAGCATGTCATCGACGACGATCCGTGTGCCGGTTCGAGTCAACTCCACCACCCGGTCGAGATCCTCTCCTAGCGACTCAGATCCCTGTCCGCCGTCGATCAGGACCATGTCTGCCCCTTGCAGTCGGAACCACTGGTCCTGGAGCACCTCCGGTCTGTCCCCCCAGAAGACTTCGAACCGGTCAGGAAACCAGGAGCCGATGAGTTCGGCGCACAGCTTCGAGTAGTGAGAGCGTGCGCTGTCCACTGCAGTCAGTCGAAGCTGTTCGTTGGAAGAAAGCAGGAGTGTCGCGGAGTGGCCGGCGTTGAACCCCACTTCCACACAGTCGCTCCGATCTGCCACTGCCCGTCGGAGCGCGTCCCGTTTGGCTGAGAGCCTCGGGTCGGGCGGGGACCATTCGAATTCATGGTTCCGAGGAAAGAAGCAGATATTTCCTTCGAGGTCCTCGCCCGTGGAACGGATTGCTCCCCCGAGTGCAGCCATCCTCACCAGGAGCTGGCGGCTC
Source organism: uncultured Acidimicrobiaceae bacterium (assembly GCA_903849265.1). Lineage (GTDB taxonomy): Bacteria > Actinomycetota > Acidimicrobiia > Acidimicrobiales > RAAP-2 > Bog-756. The sequence continues at coordinate 2,657 of CAININ010000057.1, read as the reverse complement.
AGCGGCTCGTCCCAGTCGATCGGCGAGTGGGGGCTGGCCGCCGGCGGACGCACCGCGAGCGGAGTGAACCCGTTGCCGGCCCGGATCACCGGCTCGGGTCGGGGTCGCACGTGTTTGCCGCCGCCGCTCGGCCCCCAGGTGAGAAAGGGCGTGTCCCGATAGTCGAAGTCGAGCAGTCGGTATCGGCTGCCCACCGACCAGGCAGCAAACGGAAAGCTCACCTGGTCGCGCCTCGCATAGCTGACGAAGTTCTGCCACCACGCATTGGAGAGGCGGAGGGCCTCGGGCTCCCAGTGTCTCCTGGCGATCAGCAGAGGTGAGGCCAGTCCGGCGTGTTCGGGAAAACCGACCGCACGGAACCGGGCGAGCTGGGCCTTGATGGCAGCGGGGTCGTCGTAGCCCCAGGTAGCCAGGAACTCGCCGTCCTCGTAGGCGCAGTCGCCCAGCGGGTTGTCGGGCAACGAGAAGCTGCCATCCCCGAGCCACTCGTCGATCTGTATGCGATCGATGCCATGGAGCTGCACGTGCGCATCGATCCACAGCGACACGTCGTCGTCAGGAAGGTACAGGTGAGGGAGGATCTTGATCCGCTTCGAGTCGACCACGGGGTCATCGAACAGCCGTGGCACAAGACGGTGCTCCCACGGTTCGGGAACTTCGCAGGTCCCGTCGGTGAAGCAGACGTAGCGGATCGCAGGGTCCGGCCGGTCCATCGCAGGGATGACGTCGTATCCACCCATCGATGCCGTGTAGACGGTGACCACCGAACTCCTCCTCGTTCCTGGGTTCTGCCTGAAGCTGTTCTGCCTGAAGCCGTTCTGCCTGAAGCGCTCGAGCCGTTGTCTCGTGCAGTGCTCTCCGGGTTCGTTGAAGGCAACCCTCTCCGCCAGACGTGCCGCGTCCCGGTCGGCACCAAAACCTACCCCTGGCCGGACAACACCGACTGCTGGGTCCATCACTTCCTCGTGGTCCAGCGCGACGAGGACGCCCGTCGTACACCCCTTGACTATGAAGGGGGTCGCTGCAACCCTGCGATCCCGAGGCGGAAACCGTGACATCGATCCACTGGAAGCACCTGGGCCTGGCGCTGGCCTTGACGGCCGGACTGCTCGGCACAGCCGGAGCAACTGCCGACAGCGCAGCGGCAACAGCGAGCCGATCGGGCGCCGTCGTCGCGCCCCTCCAGTCCGGGTCCTGTTCGGGCAACCTCCCCTTGGGGACTGTCGTGGGCATGGCCGCCACCAGCGATGACGGTGGCTACTGGATCGCCGATGCTGCCGGCGACGTTGTGTCGTGCGGCGACGCCACAAACTTCGGGTCGCTCCCGGTCGCTCCGGTTCGGCCCATCGTCGGCATCACGGCCACGGCCGCCGGCGGCGGCTTCTGGCTGGTCGCGTCGGACGGTGGAATCTTTGCCTTCGGCGATGCGGCCTTCCACGGTTCGACAGGTGCCCTGCGGCTCAACCGCCCCGTCGTCGGCATGGCCCAGGATGCTGCCACCGGCGGCTACTGGCTGGTTGCTTCGGATGGAGGGATCTTCGCCTTCGATGCGCCGTTCCTCGGCTCCACCGGGGCGTTCTCCCTCAATCGGCCGATCGTCGGGATGGCCCTCTCCGGGGGTGGATCCGGCTACTGGCTGGTCGCTTCGGACGGGGGAATCTTCGCCTTTGATGCGCCGTTCCTCGGGTCGATGGGGGCTGTCCCCCTGAACGAACCTGTTGTCGGCATGGCCGCAGGCACATCGACAGGTGGTTACTGGCTTGTGGCGGCCGACGGCGGCATCTTCGCCTTCGGTGCCCCGTTCCTCGGGTCGACGGGCAGCATCACCCTGTCCCGTCCGATCGTCGGCATGGAGTCGAGTCCGTCAGGTGCCTACCGGTTCGTTGCTTCGGATGGGGGAATCTTCGCCTTCGGTGACAACTTCTACGGCTCGGCAGTCGCACCGCCACCACCGCCAGCCGCCGTGGCCGGTGCGGGCCTGCGGGTCGGCCCAGGCGTCCAGTCCACCTACACCGTCCAGCCCCAGGCTGCGCCAGGCACCTGTCACTACCGGTACCAGGGGACGTACCCCCTGCCCGACCCAGGCTGCACCCCCGGGTCGATCAGCCCCCAGGTGACACAGTCCAACATCGGGTCGACCATCTGCTCGAGCGGCTACACCTCGACCATCCGACCATCGTCCAGCATCACTGGCCCCGAGAAGATCGGATCAAAAGCCGCCTACTCCTACAGCGGGTCGTCTTACACGGTCGAGTACGACCACCTGGTCCCCCTCGAACTCGGTGGAGACCCCAACGACCCGGCCAACTTGTGGGCGGAGCCCAACGACAACCCGGCGGCCACGTCCTTCAACAACTCGAAGGACAAGCTGGAGAACGCACTGAACAACATGGTGTGTTCGGGACAGATGACCTTGGCCACAGCGCAGCAGGCCATCGCCGACAACTGGGCCACTGCCTACCAGCAGTTCGGATGAGGGCCATTCCCCGCGTCCACATCGGCAATACCCCCCGGTTACGGCAGGCGATCCTGGTAGCCGTAGTCGTGCTCTGCACCTCGTGCGGGGCCACGACGGCCACGACGGCCACGACGGCCACGACGGCCACGACGGCCACGACGGCCACGACGGCCACGACGGCCGGCGTAGCCGGTGCCGG
>CAININ010000056.1 GCA_903849265.1 uncultured Acidimicrobiaceae bacterium | reverse complement strand
GCTTCCGGGCCAGCGGGTGGCGGTGGGGATGGACACGCCGGTCGGGGTGCTCCCCGAACCCCAGCCCTACTGGTCGGCGCGCGACGCCATCGACCGGGCCCGCAGCCGGCCCATCACCGGGTCGACCGAGGAGATGGCGGATCAGCTCGAATCGGCCCTGTCCGCATCGGTGGCCGCGCGCATGGAGGCGGACGTCCCTGTCGGGGCGTTCCTTTCCGGTGGGATCGACTCGAGTGTGGTCGTCGCTCTGATGCAGAAGCAGAGCACGCGCAAGGTGCGCACCTTCACCATCGGCTTCGACAACCGTGCCTTCGATGAGTCGGCCGACGCCGCTGCAGTGGCGGCGCATCTCGGAACCGAGCACACACCCCTGCAGGTGAGCGACGAGGTGGCCTTGGACCTCGTGCCGAGGCTTCCCGACATCTGGGACGAGCCGTTCGGCGACGTGTCGGCCATCCCCATGCACCTGGTGAGCCAGTTGGCCCGGACCGATGTGACCGTCGCCCTGTCGGGTGATGGCGGCGACGAGCTGTTCGCCGGGTACAACCGGCATGCCTGGCTCGAGCGGCTCTGGACCCGCGCTGCACCCCTGCCGGACCCGGTGCGCAAGATGGCCGGCTCGGCTCTCCTTGCCATCCCTCCGGGGCTCATCGACGGTGTGGCCCGGGCTGCAGAAGTCTTGCCGGGACGCATGCAGATCCGAAACCCGACCTACAAAGTGACCAAGTTCGCCAAGGTCTTGTCGTCGTCCGGGCCCGAAGATGCCTACCTGTCGCTCGTGTCGTTGTGGGACGACGCCGAGTCGATGGTGATCGGCGCGGGGGCCAACGCATCGTTGGCCTCGCGTCCGGGAGAGTGGCCGGCACTGGACGGCATTACCGAGCAGATGATGTGGCTCGACCTGGTCGGATACCTCCCCGACGACATCCTCACCAAGTTGGACCGAGCAGCCATGGCCACCTCGTTGGAGTCCCGGGTCCCGTTCCTCGACCGCGGCGTGTTCGATGTGGCTTGGAGGCTTCCCCTGTCGGCGAAGCTCCATGAAGGAACGACCAAGTGGATCTTGCGGCAGGTGCTGTTCCGTCACGTCCCGCGCGAGCTGATCGAGCGCCCCAAGATGGGGTTCGGGTTCCCCATCGGCCCCATGCTGCGCGGGCCGCTGCGGCCGTGGGCCGAGGCGCTGCTCGACGAAGGCCGGCTGCGGCGTCAGGGTCTCCTCGAGCCGGAACCGATCCTGCGGGCATGGAAGCAGCATCTCGGAGGCAGGCGGGATCTGGCCTATGAGCTGTGGATCGTGCTGGCGCTGCTCGCCTGGATCGAACGGTGGATGCCCGAACTCTGAAATTGGCCTGCGGCCATAGCGTTCTGCGCAGTGCGCCTTGTACTGTGGTCTCTCCGGGACGGCCCTTCCGCCTGCATCCCGGGGTGGTGTCTTGAGGGAACCGCCACGAGGACAGTGAGGGGAGGGGGGGATGATGACGACGCAGTCCGATGAGAATGAATTGCTCCGACCGCGCTGGCGGGGATGCCGCATCGTCACGACCTCTCTGACCGCCAGGGTGATCTTGGCCAACCAGCTGCGGTCCCTGCCGGAAGCCGAGTGGACGGTGCTCTCTGGTGATCGCTACGACGACCCGGTAGACGGAGTCGACGTGGAGGTCATCCCCATCCGGCGCGAGTTCGCCCTGTCCGACGTGCGCTCCTTCGTGCAGCTGTGGCGATATCTGAAGCGCGAACGGTTCGCTGTGGTGCAGACCCATACCCCAAAGGCGTCGTTCTTGGGGCTGCCGGCGGCCCGGCTTGCCGGGAGCCCTGCGGTCTACACGGTCCACGGCGCGCTCTACTTCGCCGGGAACGGCCGAAT
>CAININ010000055.1 GCA_903849265.1 uncultured Acidimicrobiaceae bacterium | reverse complement strand
CGGATGGTGATCATCCGGCCGTTGAAGTCCTGGCGATGCACCTGAATCATGCTGAGGAACCGGCGCAAGAGGTCACGTTCTGGGCCGCTCACCGTGTGCAGCTTGGTCAGGTCGATGGCCACCTTGTCGGGAACGCCTGAGATCGGCGCGGCGCGGCGCCCCTCGGACGACAACACGTCAGGAGAGTTCGCCACTCCCCACCGGCCGCCGACCGTGGCATCGTCATTGGGGAGCAGCTGATCGACCGGCACGTCGTAGAGCTTGGCCAGGCGCTGCAACCGGGGAACCGAGATGGCCCGTTCGCCCCGTTCGTAGGCCCCTAGGACCGATGCCTTGAACTCTTGGTCGGACATGGCCTCCACGGCCTGCAAGGAGAGCCGCATCTGCTTGCGCATCGCCCGCAGACGGGATCCGACGGCACGGGCGTAGGCGACCCGGGCCTCCTCCTCCTGCTCGTCGTCCTCCACAACTATGTCTGCCTTCTCCGTGATCGTCATGGTCTGGCCCTCCGCTCCCTACTCATGTGCCCCTCGAGCCGGGCCCGGGCACTCGCCCAGGACCAGTTGTCGAACTGGTCGTTCACGCTGCGTGGCGGGGTTGAGGTCCCCAGTCGCTGAGTGAACTTCCGTCAGGGACCATTTTTCCTCACGGAGCGTGGTTACGCAAGGGGTAGAACCACCCCACTGCGCAAGCTGCACAAGAGGGTCCCGGCGACCACTGCCGCCGTTTCGGCCCGCAGCACGGTGGCGCCTAGGCCCACCACGGTGCCATATCCAGAACGCTCGTCAGGGTCCCACCCTCCTTCGGGGCCGATCGCCAAGACGGGGCGACCCAGTCCCAGGGCGCCTCCGCCCATGTCCGTCAACGCCGGCGCTACTCCGGTAACGACGGCGAGGTCCTCGAGTCGGCAGACATCAGTGACGTCGGGGAGCCGGGGTCGTCGGCACTGGGATGCCGCCTCGCGGGTCACCCGGCGCAGACGTTCCACCGCCTTCGCACCCCGTTCACCTTCCCATCGCACCACCGAGCGTGATGTCCGCAGCGGCACGATCCGATCCACCCCGAGCTCGGTCAGCTTCTGAGTGACCCACTCAGGGCGGTCACCCTTCGTGGGGGCGAAGGCGACGGTGACTTCCGGTCCGAGTAAGGGTGCGACCACCGCCAGCCCGTCGGGCACGAGGATCGCGCCTGGGTCTGCCCCCCGGGCACCCTTGGCCGGAGCCGACCCGGCGACCCGGCAGGGCACCCACCGGCCGGCGCCGTCGGAGGCAACGACCAGCTCCCCCGGGCGGAGGCGGAGCACGTCGAGGAGATGGCGCAGGTCGGCGACGTCCAAGACAGGGGCCTCGGGGTCGTCCACGAAGACCATGGCCGCCGCCGATACGAGCACCGGGTCGGGAGCGAGCGGGACTCCGCCACCATCACGATCGCTCCGGTCCCCGTCTTCACCCGGAGTACCACCTGCTCCAGGCGGCACGGTCAGCTGAGGGCCGAGCGGAGCTTGGAGAATAGGCCCTCACCGTGGGGGACCTCCCCGAGGTCCTCACCTCGGGCTTGGGCTAGGGCGCTGAGCAGTTCCCGCTGGCCGTCGTCGAGGTCGGTCGGGGTGTCCACCTGCATGTGGACGTACAGGTCGCCACGGCCTCGGCCCCGCAGCTTCGGGACGCCGAGCCCCTTGAGCGCCAGCACGCTACCGCTCTGGGTCCCCACCGCAATAGTGAGGTCCCGCGTGTCGTCGAGCGTGTCGAAGGGAATGCTCCCCCCCAGGGCGGCGAGCGCCATGGGCACGTGCACCGTGGCGTGCAGGTCCACCCCCGACCGCTGGAACACGTCGTCTCGGGCGACCGAGAGGTGGACGAAGAGCGCACCGTTCGGACCGCCTCGGAACCCCGCCGGCCCATGACCGGCCAGTCGCAGCGTCGATCCGTCGTCCACTCCGCCCGGAATGTCGACGGTGAGCGTGCGCGACTCCGAACGGCGCCCGTCGCCGCGGCAGTCCACGCACGGGGCTTCGATCGACTGGCCCGAGCCCTGGCACCGGGGACAAGGGACCGCGGTGATCACCTGGCCGAGGATGGACTGGCGGACCCGCCGGAGCTCACCGGCCCCCTGGCACTCCTGACACCGGACGACCGAGGTCCCGGGCCGTGCCCCGGTGCCCTCACAGGTGTCGCAGTGCACGGGCGTGGTCACGTCGACCTGACGCTGGACCCCGAACACGGCCTCGCGGAAGGTGAGCTCGATCATCATCTCGGCATCGGGTCCGGGCACCGGACCAGCACGGCGCCCCCGGCCGGCCTGCGCCCCTCCCATCCCATTGAAGAACGCGTCGAACAGATCCCCTAGGCCGCCGGTCGCGAACGGGTCGCCCCCGCCTTGCCCGGCCGCGGCGGCGCCGAACACCCCGGCGTGGCCGTACCGGTCATAGCGAGCACGGCGCTCAGGATCGCTCAGGATCTCATAGGCCAGGCTGATCTCCTTGAAGTGCTCGCCAGAGTCGGAGTCGTCCTGGTTGGTATCGGGATGGTGCGCGCGAGCCTTGGACCGGTAGGCGCGCTTGAGCTCGTCGTCGGACGCGTCGCGTCGGACACCCAAGAGCTCGTAGAGGTCGGCGTCGGTCATCGGGCCGCCTCGCTCAGGCGCTCACCCAGGCGGTCCCCCACCACACGGGCTGCAGCCAGGGCCAGCGGATAGTTCATCCGGGTGGGCCCGAGGAGGCCGATCGTTCCGGCCTCGACACCGTCCACCGACACCGGCATCACCACGATCGCGCACGAGGCCAGGGGTTCCACACCGTGCTCGGCCCCGATGGCCACCGTCAGCCCGGTATCCAAGATGTCGCGCAGGAGCGACACCACCACGAGCTGCTGCTCCAGGATGGTGAGGACCGAACGGACAGTCTCGACTGCGTCGAACGCGGCGGCCATGCGCGATGACCCGCCCACGAAGAGCTGGTCATGACCGTCCGCCACGCCCAATGACCGCAGGGCCGCGATCCCGGCCGCCACCACCAGATCGACGGTGGGGTTGCCGCTCGGCCCGGCCGATGTAGCGACCTGGGCGAGGGGCGTGCCGAGTGCGTGCACGACCAGTCGGCCGCCGGCCTCGGACAGCACCGTCTCGTCCGCGTCTTCAGGTAGCTCGATCGACTGCTTCTGGACGGCCCCGTCAGCGAGCACCACGACGACGAGCGCCAGCCGGTGGCCGAGGCCCACGAGCTGCACCGACCGGACCACCGCGGATTCGTGGGATGGGCCGACGACCATGGCCGTGCAGTCGGTCAGGTCGGCCAGAAGACCGGAGGTGTGCTCCAGCATCTCTTCGATCTCGCCGTGGGCATGGTCGAAGAACTGGCGAACCTGCTGGCGTCCGCCTGGGTCGAGGGGGCCGGGGCCACCGAGCTGGTCGACGAAGAACCGGTAGCCCTTGTCGGTCGGGATCCGCCCGGCGCTGGTGTGAGGCTGGGTCAGATAGCCGTCACGCTCGAGCGCGGCCATGTCGGAACGGACCGTCGCCGACGACACACTCACGCCGGGGGCATCCACCACGTGTTGGGACCCGACGGGCAGGGCGGAACCGATGTACTCGGTCACCACGGCGTTCAAGATGGCCGCCTTGCGGGTATCGAGGTCCCCGTCACCCGGGGGCGCGTGGTCGAGTCGGCGGTCGTCGTCGGTCGTCATGGGTGCTCACCAGGGTGGACCGGATCGGACGGGGCCCGATGCCCCGCACGTCGAACCGGTCGCTGTTGGCACTCCACTCTAGTGAGTGCTGGCCGGATACGGCCGATCACCTCCGCGGGCAAGCCACAGACAGGCGAACCTAGAGCGCGGCGACGAACATCCGTTCGGTCATTGCCGGCCCCAAGGCGATGGCGCTGTCCCCCAAGATCAGCGTCAGGGTGCCATCGGGGGCACGGGACTGGACCACGACTGTTGTCCCCGGGGTCAGTCCATGGTCTCCCAGGTAGGTAAGCGACTCTGCCTCGTGCTCCACGCTCTCGGTGATCCGCACGAGGCGGACATGATCCCCCGGCTGTGCTTCGGCCAGCCGCCGCTGAGCCGGCCCGTCTGGCGTCGCCCCGGGGATCGGGTTGCCGTGCGGACAGGTGGTCGGATTGCCGAGCAGCACGACCAGCCGGGCTTCCACGTCGTCGGAGATGACGTGCTCCCAGCGCCCTGCCTCGATGTGGGCCTTGTCCCAGTCGAGTCCGATGATGTCGACCAGCAGGCGTTCGGCCAGCCGGTGCTTTCGGACGACTCCCTCGGCCAGAGCGTTCCCTTCGGCGGTCATGGTGATGCGCCTCGAGGAACGGGTGATGAGTCCGTCGCCTTCGAGTCGGTCCAGCATCTCCGACACCGACGGTGCTGCCTTGCCCAGTCGCTCGGCCAAGCGGGCCTGGATCACCGGGATCCCCTCCTCTTCGAGGGCGAAGATCGTTTCGAGGTACTCCTCGACCGGTGGGTGGAAGCGGTCGAGCACGGATAGATCCTACGACACCGACGGAGGCACGGTCGGGGACGTTTCGCCCCCCGGTGTCCGGGGAGGGCGCCGGCGAGTGGGCCGGGCCGCCCGGCGGGCTGCCTCGGCCGCCTGCAGTCGTGGGACCACTCGGACGGTATAGGCCGCGGACGCCAGCCCGATGACGAGGATGATCGCCAACGGAACCGGATCGAACCGGTTGCCCACCGATACCGACGCCACGACGGCGAGGAGGCCGAAGACGACCACACCGGTGATCGCCACGACCCGCACGAGCGGCACACGGAACGGCCGGTGGTGGTCAGGGACCCGCCCTCGCAGCCGCAGCACGCAGAATGCGGCCACGGCGTAGATCATCGATTCGAGGGCGGCACCCACGGCCACCAACACCTGCCATCCCGAGCCCCCGACCGCCTCGACGATGACCGAGACCACGAACGACATCGCCCCGAGCCCCAGCACCGGCACCCACGGCACGGCCCGGTCGTTGAGGCGGGCAAGCGCAGGCGGAAGGCTGCCTTCACGGGCCGTGGCATAGACGAACCGCGAGGCGGTGATGAACCCGCCGTTGAATGTGTTGAGGGCGGTCACCGCAGTGACCGCAGTCATGATCCACAGCCCGGCCGCCCCGAAGGCCCGCTGTCCGAGCGAAAGCTGCGGGTAGGCGGTGATGAGCTGCGCGTGCGTCAACACGTGACTCATGGCCGTCGTCATGGTGGCGCACACGACGAACAAGATGCCGACCGCGATCAACATGGCCCGGTGGATGTGCTTCGGGTCCCGGACCTCTTCGGCGTTGGTGGTGACCCACTCGAATGCGCTGTAGAGGAAGATGCCGAGCGCCACCGACTCCAAGAACCCCGCACCCGAGTGGTGGTGGAGGGGCTGCAGCGGTGTATGCAGTCCCGTGCCCGAGCGGGCCAGAGCCACCACCGACACGACCAGGGTGGCAGCCAGGACAACGGTAGTGGCGATGTCCTGCAGCCAGCCGGCCGCCTTGATGCCCCGCAGGTTCGACGCTACGGCCACCCCCAAGAGCGCAAGGGTCCATACGGCGGTGAGCCAGCTGGGTACGTGGAGCACGTGGGTCAGCGCCGCGCTCACGACGAAGGCGTCGGCCGCAATGACGAGGACGATGGTGCTCAAGTAGGTGAAGGTGATCGAAAGTGCGACCCGGTCGTCCATGGCTCCGGCCATGTACCGCCGGATGGCAGCGGCCGTCGGGAACATCCCGTTCAGCTCGCCGAAGAAGCTCCAGGCCACCACGGCCAAGATCCCGGCCACACCGATCGATATCCACGCCGAGTCGCCGGCCACATAGGCCACCAGACCGGCAGCGGCCAGGTACTGCAGGGCGGCGAAGGCCAGCCCGGTCGAGGTCGACACCGCCGTTCGCAGCCCCATTGCCCGCCGAAGCGTCGTCGCCGGTGCCGGCGCACCCTGGCTCATCCGAGCACCTGACTCACTGGTCGATCATTGGTCGAGGAACGCGACCATCGACATGGCATCGAGCCGCATCACGTCCTCCGACGACCCGGCAAGCACGATCTCTCCGCTGATGTACTTCTCCGAGGGGTTGAGATCTCCCCAGAACAGATCGGCGAAGTCCTCGCTGGAGGCGGACACCACGAGGTCAGGCTGGTCGACAAGTCCGATCCGCAGTTCGGACAGCACCGAGTCGGTCACGACGATCGTGAAGTGCCCGGCGTCGTCGGCTGTCATGAGGTGGACGGTGCGGTTCCACCCCCGCAGCATCTTGGCCAGACGCGGATTGCCGTTGCACCGGACCCGCCAGTCGGCATAGGCCTCGGCGATCTCCTCAGTCGTGGCCATGCACAACCCCTCGCGCTCGTCCCGTTGTCATGGTCGTCCGCGCCCCTCGGCGGCGATGACCTCACAGGCAGCCCGTGTCCCCGACGACAGGGCACCGTCGATATACCCCGTCCACGCCTCGGCCGTCTCGGTCCCCGCCCAGTGGACGCGCCCGACCGGCGCGCGCAGCGCAGGACCCGCACTCGTGAGCAATCCAGGGCCGAAGCAGGCGACCGGACCGCCCCGGGTAAACGGTTCAGCAGACCAGCGCTGCTCGACGAACTCCACCGGGGACGCGGCGCGGGGCCCGAAGGCCCGAGCCAGCTCGTCGAGCGCGACTGCTCTGCGGCCGTCGGGTCCCACTGCCTCGAGCGCACGGTCTGCGTGGCCGGCGATGAATCCGAGGAGCACCCCGTGCGCACCATCCTCTGGTGAGTCGTCGAATACCGCCCGCAGCGCGCCGCGATCTGCCACCAGCTGGCCGCTGAGGCCGTCCTCGCGCCAGAACGGCCGGTCATAGACGGCATGGACCTTGGTCACCGATCCCATGGGCGCATGCTGTGCCAGCTGATCCCGGGCACCCGGCAGCGGAGGGTCGAAGGCGATACGGGACTGCACGGCCGGCGGCATAGCCACCACCACCCGAGCGCATCGCACCGTCCAATCCGTCCGGCTCCCGTCGGGCCTGGCACGACGAGCCGTGACGATGACGCTGTCCGAGTCGTCGGCGATGGCCACGACAGGAGCATCGAGTACCACCCGATCCCCCAATGGCTCCGCCAGGCGGATCGCCAGCTGCTGCGCTCCTCCGGCGAACCGCCGCTCCTGCGCGCCGCCGGTGGTGCGGATCAGCGATGACAGGGACCCCCCGCTGTGGGCGTAGGCCAATGCGTAAAGCAGGGAGAGCTCCACCGGCTCGCACCCGAACACGGCCAGGACCGCGGTTGACACCAGGTTCCTGGCACCCGGCGAGTCCACTGCCTCCATCGTCCAATCGGCAAGCGTCCGGGCATCGAGCGCGGCCGCATCCGGGTGCGTCCAAGGCGAGGTGGGAGATACCTCTTGGGCGAGCAGGTCGAGTTCGAGGAGCGCAGCGACGGTGTCGGCCGCAGCCCCCGGGTCCGAGGTCGGCACCAGGCCGGTGAACTCGAACCGTTGGCCGTCGCGGACCTCGACGTTGGCTCCGGCGACATATGTCGGGAAGGTGTCCACGTCGAACTCGTCCGCAAGCGCCTGCAGGTGGCCCTGCGTCGGGCCGATCCACTGCCCGCCCTGATCGATCACGGCCCCCCCTTCGGTGACCTCGGTGAACACCCGGCCTCCCACCCGGTCCCGGGCTTCCAGAACGACCACGTCGAGCCCGGCGGCGGCGAGGTCGCGAGCTGCCCGCAGACCAGAACACCCGGCGCCGACCACCACTACATCGGCCGTCTTGTCCACATCTGCCATCGAGTCGCCTCCTCCACACCTTCGTGCCCACCTTCGGGCAGCCACCAACGCCGCTCGGTCCGCTGTCGTTGCGCACCGAAGGCGCACTACCGTGGGGTCGGTGGACATTACCGCGGCGTGCGCACCAGGCTCCTCCAGGTAGCCGGGTCTTGAGCGCGGACCAGGAGATGACAGGCGATGAGGTTGAACCTGCGCGCACAACCGGGATTGTCGACCTGACGGCCGGGGCCGGACCAGCCGAGGACGCCGTCGACCGCAGCGACAACGCCGAGGACGAGCCGCTGTCCGGACCGGACCCGCTGCGTTTCAGCAACTGGATGAAGCGATCGGCCACCGGTGCGGTGATGAGCGGCATCTCGATCGGGCTGCGCGAGGCCCTCCAGCCGACCAAGAACCAGCCAGCGTTCGTCATGGAGGCCACGGGTCTGCCCGAAGATCCCGACAATCCGATCCACCTCCAATTCGACCCTGATAGCCCGGCCGACACCGTCGCCATCATCCGGATCCCGTCCGCCGGAAAAGACGGCAGGGCTGACCCGGCCGAGCCAGGGGCCACCTGACCTTCAGTTACGGCTCAAGGGATACCGCTACGCTGACGATCATGAAATCGAGCCCGATCTTTCGGGGTGATCTCGATGTCAGATAAGGAGTGTTGGTGACCGAACGGCCAACGAGGAGTCCAGTCGAACCAGCTCCTCGCTGGTTCGGGCCCCATGAGCGGCCGTTGTTCGGATGGATGCACCTTCCCCGGGACGGAAAAGTCCGCGGGGGTGTTGTCCTCTGTCAGCCCCTGGGTATCGAAGCGATCTGCGTCTACTTCAGCTACCGGCTCCTTGCCGACCGGCTCGCCGAGCAGGGTCTGGCCGTCCTGCGGTTCGACTACGACGGCACCGGCGACTCTGCCGGTCAGGAGACCGATCCAGACCGGGTGGCGGCATGGCTTGCCAGCGTCGCCGCGGCCACCGACGAACTCGCCGCCGCTGGTGCTCCCAGGATCGGCCTTGTCGGCATTCGAATGGGCGGACTGTTCGCCGCTCACGAAGCGAAGCGCCGAGGCGGCGTGGACGCATTGGTGCTCTGGGATCCATGTGTGAGCGGACAGGGGTTCCTGAGGGAGCAGCGGTTCCTCAGGCACCTGGCCGGCGGTGGGGACGACAAGAGCGAAGACGAAGGTGTCGAGGCGCCGGGCCTCCGGTTCGAGCCCGAGACCGTAGCGGCACTCGGTGACCTCGACGTGGCCGGCATGGATGGGGTGCTGGCCAAGCGGACGTTGGTGCTCCTTCCGCCTGGCGCCTCCAAGCCGCGCGCACTCCGGCACCGGTTAGACGGCCTCGACGTGGATTGGCAGGAAGCCTCCGGTCAAGAGGCCCTCCTCGACTCCCAACGCCAGGAGCCGCCCCTCGCGGCCATCGACCGCGTGGTCGACTGGCTCTCGACCGAACTGCACGGCGAAGAGGTCATGCTCGCCGAGCCCCCCATCGAGAGCGGTCCGGCTGCCGTCGGCGCCACCCCAGGCGGACTCCCTGTCCTCGAGCACACGGTCCGGCTGGGCACGCTCGAGCTCTTCGGGATCATCACCGAGACGCAGGGGGCGCAGCGCGGCCCCACTGTTGTGCTCGTCAACGAAGGCAACACACACCACATCGGCCAAGCCCGGATCTGGGTCGACCTGGCCCGGTCATTGGGCGCTGCAGGTTTCCGAACGCTCCGCTTCGACCTCAGCGGCAACGGCGACAGCGGCACCCGGCCCGGACAGCGGCCGCACGTGGCGCGCGCGCCCGAGGCCATCGAAGATGTCTACGAGGCAATGTGCGCGATCTCTCCTGGCGACCCGACGGACGTCGTCCTGGTCGGCTTCTGCTCGGGTGCCTATGAAGTGATCGAACAAGCACTCCTTCATCCGCCGCGAGGGATCTCGGTCATCAACCCGTCCTTCTCGTTCGACCCCCCCGAGCCCGAAGGGACCTCGGTGCGGCTGGCTCGTCAGCGATCCAAGCGCTGGGTCGTGGGACTGGTCGGCACGCCGCTGCGGTGGGCCGGCCGGAACCGCTCTCCGGTGGTGGTGGACCGATGGATCCGGGCGCTCGACAACGGGACCTGGCCGGTGGCGATGGCGAAGCGCAGTCCCGGGATCCCTGAGCCGATCTGGCGCTTCGCGAGCAAGCACCTGTTGGACAACACCGCGACCACCATCCTCGAACGGGTGGTCGCGTCGAAGACCGAGACATTCATGGTCTGCGGGTCGGGAGACTTCCTCCCCATCCGCATCGGTGCCGACGATCAGATTCGAGCCCTCGAAGAGTCGCCCAACTTCCGCCTGGCGCTCCTCGATGATCTGACTCACGCATCGTGGGTGATGTGGCAGCGCCGTCGGTTGGTCGAAGTGGTGGCCCAGCAACTCGAAGAGGCCTACAGCCCCAACACGTGAACCGTGCTGCTTCGCCCGACCGGGAATGTGGCCGCCGAGACGCCCGTGGCCTAGGGCTGGGCAGGCGGTCGTTGTGGCGCCGACCCGCCGCCCGCTGCGGCATCGAACGCGGCCAAGAAGGCGACGGCCTGCGTAGCCCATGTGGTCGGCTCGCCCGTCAGCGGCCCCGGACCGGGAGCCATGGGTTCCTCGTCCAGGACTCCCTCCACGGCATCGACGTACTCCTTGGCATCAGCCACGACCACCGGCCGGTCAAGGTCGCGGAAGCCGGCGACCGGGGTAGAGACCACAGGGCGACCGACGGCCAGGAACTCTCGAGCCTTGATCGGGTCCAGACTCTCGGTAAACGGCGTGATCTGGTGGGGGACGACAAGTACGTCTGCATGCTGGAGATACGCAGGCATCTGCGAGTACGGACGGCTTCCCAGGATGATCGCCCCGGCATCCAGGACGGTTGATTCAGCCACTTTGGACAGGCTGTTCGGACCGACGAACACGAGCGAGGCCCGACCGGCCAACCGACGGGCCAGCGAAGCACAGAGGTCGATATCGAGACGGCCTGCGCTCAACGTCCCCTGGTAGAGGACGATGCGTCCGTCGGGCAGGTCGGAAGGGCGGGCCATCGGGGTACGCAAGAAGTCCACGTCGACGCCGTTTGGCACGAGGTGCACCGGTCGATCGCGCCCACGGCTTTCGGCTAGGGCCGGCGAGCAGACCACCACTTCCCCTGCGTCCCGCAGCGCCAACGAGTCGTTGGTGCGCTGGCGCTCGAGCCACCGATCGTCGCCGGAGGCGAGCAGCCAGTCATCGGTGACGTCATAGACGCAAGGCCATCCCGTGCGTTCGATCAACGGCGCATAGGTGCAGTCATTGATCCACAGCAGCGGCTTGGCGAATCCGAGTTCCTTCCCGGCCGACAGCACTTGGCGGAACAGGGACTCGTCCACTCCGGGCCGGATGCGCCGAGGAAGCCATTTACGCGGGGCCATCGCCCACAGTCGCCCCGTCTCGCCGATCGGATGGAGGTCCGACCGCTTGGGGAGGTGCCCCTGGCGTATCGACCACAGGACATCTATCGGCGCCTCCGCGAAGAGCAGCCGCATGTTGGGACGCAGGCGCAAAAGCTCTGTGGCCATGTGCTGGTTGCGTCGCCAGACCTCGTTCCACGGCTCGAGGGACAGGCAGATCACGTCGTACTGATCAGGGCGTGACAGGGCTGGTGTCCTTTCGCGACTCGGCCATAGAAGCGGAGCACGGCGCATGCTCCGACGGCATCTTCGTGACGGGTCCCCGACCTGACCGGTGGGTCGGGTTCGCCTGGTGACCCGGTACCCGAACAGTACCGGAGCACAGCAGTGCGGAACCTCACCACCCGATGATGGTTGTGGACTGAGCTCATCCACCGGCCCTCGAGGCGCTCGATCTGGCCCGTCATCCACGGGTGGATCTCGCGCCAGGGCGCCGGTCGGTCCTAGGATCGATCCATGCGAGCCGACCTTGACGACTGAGCCCACTGAGCCCACGAACACCGCCGGTCATGAGGTCCGCTGTTCGCTGATCGTCCTCAACTTTGAGCAGCGCGAGCTGTTGCTCGATTGCGTGCGGAGCATGTTGGCGGCAATCGGGCCCGACGACGAGATCATCGTCGTCGACAACGGGTCGTCAGATGGCAGTGCGGACGCGGTAGCCGAAACGTTCCCGACAGAGGCATACCCTGCCGTGCGCGTACTCCGGCTGCCGGTCAACCGGTACATCTTCTCGTTGAACGCCGGCCTGGAGATCGCACGTGGCCGATTCGTGGCGTTCTGCAACAACGACATGGTCGTCGAGGACAACTTCGTGGAGCAGGCGCTCACCTGTTTCGTCGACGATGACGTGTTTGCAGCCTGTGCCCGGGTGCTCGACCGAAACGGCGTCGAACAGGGGACGAGGACGGCGGGATACTGGAAGCACGGCCTGCTCTTCTACGAGCCACTTCCCCATTCGGAGACCTCGACGAGCTGCTTCTTCGCTGTGGGAGGGCAGTCGTTCTACCGTCGAGATCTCCTGAACGACATTGGGTCCATCGACGAGCTCCTCTGGCCGATGTACCACGAGGACATCGAGCTGTCCTACCGGGCGTGGAAGAACGGGTACCGGATCGTCTACGCACCCGGGTCCGTCTGTCATCACATGGGGGGCCACACCAGTCGCAAGGTCTTCACCGCCACGCAGCTGCGTTCGTTCGTCCGCCAGAACGAACTGCTCATGGTGTGGAAGGACGTCACCGATAGGCGGATGCTGGTCGAGCACGTGCTCTGGCTCGTGCCGAGGTTGGGCACGGCGCTCCTCCGCTGGGATACCGGCACGCTCATCGGCTTCTGCAACGCGATCAAGAGGCTCCCGGGCGCGCTGCGAGCAAGACGGACCGTCCGACCTCTGTTCCGACGGTCCGACCGCGCCGTCCTCGAGCTGGTCTCGAGCAGTGCCATCGGCGACTAGGTCCGATCAGGAGCGACCGGGACGCAGGCGACGCAACAGCGCAGTCCGCAGCTCTGGCTCGACCCGGGCGAGGACAAGGATGAAGACCGCCCAGGCGACGCCGCACACGATGACGGATGCCACGATGGCAGCCACCCCGCTGTGGACAGGGTGGAACCGGAGCAACCCAAGTGCGATCACCGCGGCGGCGATCCCTACGATGAGCACCGGTCCGAGCGCCTTGCGCACATAGGTGCCCACCGGCACGTCGAGGTACCGGCACACCATGATCGGCAGGATCGTGAAGTCGAGCACCAGCACTACGGGGATCGAGCCGATGGCCGGACCGATCGGACCGAGGAGATAGGTGGCGACGATGCTGCCAGCCAGATTCACCACGGCCCCGATGACCGCCCATTTGACCAGCTGACGGTTGCGACCGACGCCGGTCAGGAACAAGAAGCACTGGTGTCCCGGGAGCTGGAGCGCGTTGACCACGCCGAGTGCGATCACGATCTCGTACGACTTCGGCGGCACGGTTCCGAGCCAGAGTTTCAGGATCGGCCCGCCGAACGCGGCCAGCGACACGATCACCGGGACCGAGATGACCAGGCTCGCCATCACCCCGTTGAAGAAGTACTTGGCCTGCCGGCGGCGATCGGCGACGGCATCGAAGTGGGAGTAGGTCGGGAGAAGGAGGGCCGATCCCTGATTGGCGAGGCTCCGGGTGAAGTTCGAGGTGTTCAAGGCCACGCTGTAGGGGGCCACCTGCGCAACCGGAAGGAGAATGCCGATGATCAGGGCATCGAGCTGGAAGGCAAAGACGCTGCTCAGCGTGACGACAGACTGCAGTCCACCGAACCGGAGGAGATCCTTCAGGAGCGGGACACTGAACCTGCCGTGGCGCAGGGAGACACCCGTGACTCGCCTGACCACCGAGGATGCCATGCAGAAGCTGATTGCAATACCGGCAGCCTGGAAGATGGCCAGCACGATCAGGCCCCCGCTAGCCAGCACAGCCAGGATCTGACCCACCTGGGTGAAGAGGAGAGCGATCAGCCCGATCTGCGATAGTCGGTCGCTGCGTCCCGACCCGAACAGCACCGAGTTGGGGACGATGGCCAAGAACGAGATGGCCGACATCACGCCGAGGATCACCAGCGTGGCCCCGGCCTGAGTGCTGCTGATCGGTCCCAGGTTGAGTAGCGAGGCGACGAACGGAGCCAGCCCGATCGTCACGAGCACCGCAACTGCGCCCGACAGAGCGAAGACCACCCAGGTGG
>CAININ010000054.1 GCA_903849265.1 uncultured Acidimicrobiaceae bacterium | reverse complement strand
GTGCCGCAGATCGGGCACTTGCCCTTGGCGGAGCGACGACCGTTGGCCATCTCGACCACCTCGCCGTCGAACTCCCGCTTCTCCCGGCACTTGACGCAGTAGCCCTCGTAGTTAGCCATGGTTCCTCCTCATGCTCCGAGGGGCGCCCATCCGAACGCCCGATGAAGCGACGGTATCGGCCCGATCTGGGCGAACGGGGGATGGCAGGCCGAAATGCTTGCTGGAGTTAGCAGACGCTAGCGGGCCACTTCGGCGTGGAGCGGAGGAGTTGACCGTTTGCCGTGGTGCCCCGGGCACGGTTCAGATGGTGGGGCGGTCAGGCGGCGTAGGGCCCGAGGGCGGCTCGCCGAACGACTCGGGGACCTCGGCGGGGCGCAGCGAGTCCAACATGGCCTCGATGCCCTCGGGCGCCAGTGGCGGGCTGAAGTAGTAGCCCTGTGCGGTGGTGCAGCCCCTCTGCAGTAGTACCCGGCTCTGCTGCAGTGTCTCCACGCCCTCGGCGACGCAGGAAAGTCCGAGTTTGCCGGCCATGGAGATGATGGCCCCGACCAGGTTGCTCTCTTCATCGGCCGGCCCGAGCACTTGGACGAAGGACTGATCGATCTTGAGCGTGCTGACAGGAAACGTGCCGATCCGGTCGAGCGAGGAGTTTCCCGAACCGAAGTTGTCGATGGTGAACCGCACGCCCAGCTTCCGAAGCCGCTCGATGTTGTCGACGCCCGGGCCCGACTTGTCGAGCACGACCCGCTCCGTGATCTCGAGCTCCAAGGACGACGGCTCGATGCCGGTGTCGCGCAGGGTGCGGGCGACGTTTTCGTAGAAGTCGGGACTCGAGAGATCCCGGGACGCCAGGTTGACGGACAGGCGCAGCTGGTCGATCCCGTGATCTTGCCAGGACCGGAGCTGACGGCACGCCTGCCACAGCACCCAGTTGTCGAGGGCCACGATCAGATCGCTCTTTTCGGCCATCGGGATGAACAGCTGCGGCTCTAGGACACCCAACGTCGGGTGCTCCCAACGGATCAGCGCTTCGACGCCGACGACCTCGGCGGTCCGCAGGTCGATATAGGGCTGATAGACGAGGAAGAACTCGTCGGCATCGAGGGCGCTGACGAGGTCGGCATGCAGCTGGCGGTCGTCCAAGGACCGGCGACCAGGGTGGGACCGGCCGGGTGAGGCGTGGAACATCTCGAAGGCGTTGCGCCCAAGGTCCTTGGCTCGGTACATGGCCTCGTCCGCCCGGTTGAGTAGATCGTCGTAGGTATCCCCGTGCTCGGGGGCGATGGCGATCCCGATCGAGGCCGACGTCGTCACCGGCTCGCCGAAGATGTCGAAGGGCGTGTGCACGGCATCGAGCGTGCGCTCGGCCAACTGGTTGATGGACAGCTGATCGACGAGTCCGGGGAGGAGGATGGCGAACTCGTCGCCGCCCACCCGGGCCACCGTGTCTTGGCTGCGCACGGTGTCGACCAGTCGCTGGCCCACCTGTTGGATAAGGACGTCCCCGGTGGCATGCCCGAAGGTGTCGTTGACGGTCTTGAAATTGTCGAGGTCGACGAAGAACATGCAGACCGGCTCGCCGACGCGGCGGGACCGCACCAGCTCCTGCTCGACCCGGTCCTCGAACAGCCGGCGGTTCGGGAGCCCGGTGAGGGCGTCGTGCCACGCCATGTGCGACACCTTCTCCAAGAGTTCGAGGTTCTGGATGGCGACGGCGGCCTGGTCGGCCAGCCCGGCGAGGCGTTCGTGAAGGTCGAGATCGTGGACCGCCCCAGCGGCGTCGCCCGAGAAGTTGGCAGCGATCACTCCGAGGAAGTTGCCGGCAGCGAAGAGCGGAGCGATCACTGAGGCGGGGACGTCGGACTCCTCCATCAGCGTGCGCAGCAGGGGGTCGCCGACGGTCGAGGAGTCGAGGACCATGACGCCGCGGCCTGCGGCTAGCTGCCTGAAGAGCGGGTTGTCGGCTTCGAAGCTGAGGGGAGACGTATCGCCCTGCGCTCCGTCATCTGTCCGCTGGGTTGAGGCGTCGGACCCAGATGCCGCCCAGTGGGGGGTGATGGGGCCGAGATCGGCATCGGGTGCAGCCATCCCCGTGGTGAATGCGCCGAGCACCAGACGGGACTCCTCGCGGTCCCACAAATAGATCGTCGACTGGGTGCAGCCGGTCACTTCGGGGACGGTGTCAGCCAGGATCTGAAGTGCCTGAGTCAGGTTGGTGAGTCCCGACAGCATTTCTGAGAACGACAGGATCGTCCGAGACGTCGAGTCGCTGCGACGTACGTTGTCCAGCACGGTGAAGACGTCGAGCACGTTGGCGGCGTAGCGAGCGAAGAGGTGTAGGACCCGCTGGTCGGTCGGTTCGGGCTGACTCGGATCGACGGAGACGGCCAGGCGCCCGTAGCGGCGCCGGGGCGAAGCGATGTCGACCACTTGCCACATCCGGTCCGAGGATCCGTCGACCCCGTCGCTCCACAGCCGGGCGGCCACAGCGCCGGCTTCCCCCTCGTCGAGCCCTCGATGGTGGAGCTCGATGGGCAGTCCGCTGCCGGCCCGGACCATGAGGAGGTAGCGATCAGCCGTGATCATCTGGTCCGCACGGTCGGCCAGTTCGGCCAAGACCGAACCGAGGTCGTGCTCATGCAGACCCGGCATCATGCTCGTGGTCCCTTCGAGGAGCTGCTCGAGGCGAGCGACCTCCTGGCGGGAGCGCACCGACTCTGCCGCCGACTCGACCCGTTCACGGACGTGCGCCTCGTCGTTGTCGACGCGGCCGCGCTCGGCCTCAGCTTCCCAACGGGCTGCTTCGGCTGCCGTCTCGACGAGTGCCGCCCGAGCGGCCGTGAGCTGCTCGGCCAGGACCTCGACGTCTGCACGCGCCCTGCCAGGCCGGTCGTCAACACCGGAGCCATGGTCATGGCCAGTCCCGTTGCCGTTGCTGTTGACTGATCCGTGCTCACCTGACCTGTTGATGCGCACGCGCTCGCTCAACGGCTGCTGGGTCGGCTGCTCGATGACGTACTCCGACCATTCGCTCCCACCGGTCTTCCGACCAACGGTGCGACCCGCTTGGTCGGCTTCCGCGGCAGGGGAGACGTCGTTGTCGGCGCGATCGCTCCACTCGAGCTCGTAGTGGCAGGCGCGTCCACCGCGTGCGGCGCACTCGTGCTCGATAACCCAGGCAGGCTCGCGTCCGAACAGGGCTGGCAGCTCACGCAAAAGACCTCGGGTCAGTTCACAAAGGTGGGGATGGCGGCTGCCGCCGTCCATACGGGAGACCTGCACCAGGGCTCGACCAGAGGAGACTTCGAGGGCCACCGCATCGGTCGCTCCTTCGAAGCAGGCGACCAAGGCCCCGACATGACGGAAGGCGGTCTCCGGGGAGTCGAGCGAGCGGATGCGCCCAGCGAGGCCGGCGCCTTCATCGGTCCACAAGAGATCTCCGCCTACCCGGAGGGCGATGGCACCTTCGCCTGTCACGAGGGCGCCCGCAGCAAACAGGGCGACCGCTTCGTCGAGAGGCATCCACCGTCGGGTATCGGCGAGCACGGTGAAGGAGCGATCCTCGGCCGCCAGCGCTAGGGCGTGGGCCACGCCGGAATCGCCGGACTCGTCACGGATCAGCGCCACCAGCGCATGGACGACGGATCCCGACACCCCGGGCAGCGACGAACCGGTCTGTTCCTCGTCGTCGACCTCGAACGCCATGGTGTCTTTCCGATCTGCTCGCGCACCGACGCAACGGTGTCACTCCGGTACTCCTCTGTACTTCGTCCGAATGACTCGTGTGCTTTAGCCGGCGAGGCG
>CAININ010000053.1 GCA_903849265.1 uncultured Acidimicrobiaceae bacterium | reverse complement strand
GTCGCCGAAATGCGACGACCGGAGGTCAAGCGGGCCATCCTGGAGGAGTCGAGCGTGACCGACGGTCCCGGTGACTTTTCGGCGCTGGTGGTCGAACTCTTCATCCCGGCGCTCCCGATCACGTTCGCGATGTCGGCTCCGGTCAACTACGAGCCCAGCTTGGACGAGTCGGTATGGGCCCGAGCCATGGCCGCAGGGGTCGACCCGGTCGAGTACATGTACGACCTGCTACTGGCCGACGAGGGAACCGCCTTTTATGCGCTTCTCGGGTCGAACTACGTCAACGGAACTCTCGACGTCTGCCGCGAGATGCTCCTTGACCCGAACACCGTGACCGGCCTGGGCGATGCCGGTGCTCACGTCACCCTCATCTCGGACTGCTCTGCATCGACGTTCCACTTGACGCACTGGGGTCGGGACCGCACCGTGGGGGAGCGGCTTCCCCTCGAGCTGTTGGTGCACAAGCTCAGCGGCGCTAATGCTGAGCTCTACGGGTTCGCCGACAGGGGGACCCTCGAAGTCGGCAAGCGCGCCGACGTCAATGTCATCGACTTCGAAGCTCTTCAGATCTGCCCCCCGGTGCTCCGCTATGACCTGCCCACCGGCGTCGGCCGCATCCTGCAGCCAGCCGAGGGCTACCTGGCCACGCTGGTGGCTGGCGAAGTGACCCGTCGTCACGATGCGGATACCGGCGTCCGGTCTGGGCGTCTCGTGCGGGGTTCGGCCGGCTGAGGGTCAGCGCACCAGCCGTACGTCAGCGCACCAGACGGAAGAAGGAGCGCACCTCGTCGACGAATGCGGCGGGCTGCTCAAATGCCGCGAAGTGTCCCCCTCGGTCGAGCTCGTTCCAATAGCGGATGTCGGTGAACCGGGTGGCCGCCCAGCGCCGGGACATCCGCATGATCTCCTTGGGGAAGATCGAGCACCCGGTAGGGACGGTCACCTCGTCGAAGCCAGGCCGCTCGAAGCTCTCCCAGTAGAGGCGGGCCGATGATGCACCTGCCGCCGGGAGCCAGTAGAGCATCACGTTGTCGAGCAGCTCGTCGCGAGTGAAGACGTGTTCGGGGTGCCCGTCGCAGTCGGACCAGGCCCAGAACTTCTCGACGATCCACGCTGCTTGCCCGACCGGTGAGTCGACGAGTCCGTATCCCACGGTCTGAGGCCGGGTCGACTGCTCTTTGGAGTAGCCCGTGCCCCAGGACCGGTGGTCGGCGAACGACTCGAGCGCTGCCACTTCTGCTGGAGTCAGGTCGGTCAGATCGAAGCTGCCGGGTGCAGCGAGCGGCATGTTGAGGTGGATGCCCGCCACGTGGTCTGGGTCCTGATGCCCAAGTGACGCGGTGACCATCGCCCCCCAGTCACCCCCCTGGGCGCCGTAGCGGCCGTAGCCGAGCCGCTCCATCAGCGTCGCCCAGGCGCGGGCGATGCGTTCGACGCTCCATCCGATATCGGTGGGCTTTGCACTGAAGCCGTAGCCCGGGAGCGAGGGGCACACCACGTCGAAGGCGTCGGCGGCATCGCCGCCGTAGGCCGGCGGGTCGACCAGCGGGCCGATGGCCTTCTCGAACTCGATGAACGACCCGGGCCATCCATGCGTAAGGACGATCGGCAGCGCACCGGGGTGAGGGGAGCGGACGTGCACGAAGTGGATGTCCAGGCCGTCGATCTCGGTGAGGAACTGCGGGAGTACGTTGAGCCGCTCCTCGGTCGCCCGCCAGTCGTACCCGGTGCTCCAGTAGTCGCAGAGTGCCCGGGTGTATGTCAGTGGAATCCCCTGGGACCAGTCGTCAACGGTTTCGGCCTCCGGCCACCGGGTGCGGGCGAGTCGCCCGTGCAGGTCCACGAGGTCGGCTTCGGGCGTCTCGATGCGGAACGGTCGGACGGCGTCGTTCATGGGGTCACTGTAGGACCGGGTGCACCGCGATGGCTAGGTATCCGGTGACAGAACGGCCGAACGCCTCTGCCTTGGCGTCGACCGTCGCCGACGCATCGGCGTCCTGGCCGTACG
Organism: uncultured Acidimicrobiaceae bacterium; assembly: GCA_903849265.1. Lineage (GTDB taxonomy): Bacteria > Actinomycetota > Acidimicrobiia > Acidimicrobiales > RAAP-2 > Bog-756. The sequence goes on along the minus strand of CAININ010000053.1, from coordinate 2,106 downwards.
CTGGCCGCCGGGGCAGCAAACCAGGGGGAGCACCATGCAGTTCACCGTCACTGAGATCATCGCCGCCAGTCGCGCCCAGGTGCTCGACGCCCTTGCCGATCCTGGCTACTACGCCCACCTCGGTGAGACGTCGACGGCCGTACGGGCGCCGGAGCTGCTGTCTGCCGTCGTCGACGAGGGCGTCATTCGCACCGAGGTCCGCTACGCCTTCGACGGCAGCATCTCGGGACCGGCCGCCATGGTGGTGGATGCCGACAAGCTGACCTGGGTCATCGAGACCACCTACGAGATCGGCTCCGGTGCCGGGACCGTGGTCGTGGTGCCGGACCACTACGAGGGGATGCTGCGCTGTTCGGGAACCCTGGTCCTCGAGGAGTCCGACGGCTCGACGATCGAAACCGTGGCTGGCCGGCTCGAGATCCGAGTCCCGCTCGTGTCCGGCTCAGCCGAGAAAGCCATCTACGGAGGATTCACCCGGCACCTGCGGATGGAAGCCGAGGCCATGGCGGCCTACTGCGCACGCAACGCCTGAGCCAGGCGTCGTGGGTCAGGCGTCGTGCTGGGCCGCCAACAGGTAGCCGGTGCCCCCGTCGGTGGCGCCGATGGAGAAGAACCGGTCGGACGTTCCCGCCCCGCCGCGTGACCCGAGGAAGGGTGCGTCAAAGCTGAACAGGCCGCCGTCGGCCCCGAGCATCCAGTAGCCCCCGGTGGCGGTGTCCGCAGCCAAGCCGACGATCGGGCTGTTGATCGGGGTTCCGCCCATGGAACCGGCGAACCGGGCATTTCCGTAGCTGAAGACGCCACCGTCCGAGGCCACCATCCAGTAGCCCCCGCCGTCTGCTGAGGTGGCGATCCCGACGATGGGCTTGTTGAGGGTGGATCCCCCCATCGACCCGAGGAAGGTCGCATCGCCGAACGCGAAGATCCCCCCGTCGGCCGCCACCTCCCAGTATCCGTGCCCGTCCCCGGTCGAAGTGATGCCGACCACCGGACTGTTGAGGTGGGTGCCGCCCATCGATCCGTAGAAGCCGGCATCGCCGAACGCGAAGATCCCCCCGTCGGATGCCACCTGCCAGTACCCGAGTCCGTCCGCTGTCCGGGCGATGCCGACGACAGGCTTGACCGGGGCGATGCCTAAGCCTGGGAGCGACCCGTAGTACCCGGCGCCCCCGAAGCTGAACACCCCGCCTTCGGCCGAAGTGAGCTGGTAGCCGTCGCCGCTGGTCGAGGTGGTGCCGGCGGCCATACCGGAAAACGGCGTATTCGAGGTGGCAGACGTAGGCGAGGTGGTGGAGGCCACCGCTGAGCCGAAGCCGTACACCGCGCTCGCCTGCGGCTTGGGCGGCAGGTTGGCGGTACCGCAGACCGACACGAAGGAGTAGCCCTTGGCCTCGAGCCCGCTGATGATCCCCGGAAGGGCCGCGACGGTCTGGCTTCGGTCGCCGCCGCCATCGTGGAGCCCGGCGACTGCTCCAGGGAACGCCGCGCCCACCACGTTGTTGACGATCGCCCCCACACCAGGCCGCTTGTAGTCGCTCGAGTCGATGGAGTAGCTCATCGTGGTGAGCCCGCGCATGCCGAGCTGGTCGAGGGACGTACCGTTGAAGGCGTCATAGGGGGGCCGGACGCAGTTGGGCGCCTCGCCGGTGGCCGCGGTGATGGCCGACTGGGTCTGGTCGATCTGGAACGGATACCGGGATACCGGCAGGGTGGAGAGGCTGGCGTGGTCCCAGGTGTGGTTCTGCACCGGATATCCGGCATCGTGGACCATACGCGAGATCTGCGGAGTCGCCGCCACCTCGTACCCCACCTCGAAGAAGGTGGCGGGGACGTGGTACTGCTCTAGAACGGACAGCACCTGGGCCGTGTACGGGCTGGGCCCGTCGTCGAAGGTCAAGGCGATGACTCGTTTGCCGGCCGTGGAGGCACCCCCTGGTGCCTGGTACGTATAGAAGGCGGGCTGATACGAGGCAGCGGACGCCGCCGAGGGGGCGAGGGTGACCCCTGCGCAGACGATGGTCCCCGCCACCAGCGTCAGGGACGCGATGACCGCGCCTAATCGTGTTCGAGCCATGCCTGATTCCCCTTTGTCAGTGGTTCTTCCTC
>CAININ010000052.1 GCA_903849265.1 uncultured Acidimicrobiaceae bacterium | reverse complement strand
CGCCGAGATGAACAGGATCCGGTTGTTGGATGCGTCGGCCACCATGACGGAGCCGTCCTTCAGCAAAAAGGCGTCGTCGGGCTGATTCAAGAACCCGGGGGCGGAGCCGGACTTGAGCGGGTGTCCGTACTGCCAGAGCACCTTGCCCGACGGATAGCCGATCTGCACGATGGTGTGGTTGTCCTCCTGGTTGGAGATGATCCCCGTGCCCTTGTGGGTGAAGAACGAGTCGTCGGGGAAGTAGAAGCCGCCCGGCGGAGGTGGCATGGAGGGCGAGGGGTAGACCCAGGTCTGGTTGCGGCTGGTGTCGAGGGTCATCAACCGGTTGTTCCCCCGGTCGGCGATGAGCAGCGTGCCTGCGTAGGGGGACCCTGCGCCCGGCGTGCCGGCGGGCCCGCCCCACGAGCTCGGCCGGAGGGTGAGGACCGTCTGAAGGGTGCCCTTTGCGATGCCGGCCTGGGTAGGGCCGGACTGCGCTGCCACTTCGCCACCGGCGATGTAGCCGACGGCGCTCTTCCCGGTGCCGACCGTGGTGTAGCCGCCGAACGCCTCGGCTTGGGGGAGCCATCCGGCGTTCAGCACTTTTGCGGTGGCCGGAACAAAGGCATCGATGGTGGTGAGCGTGGCGCCACCCGGTACTTGGCCTCCGGCCACGTAGATGGTGCCAGCGAGCACGAAGGCTGCGGCCCCATAGAGCGGCTGCGGCAGGTGGGCGACCACCCGCGACTGGTGTGTGGCCGGATTGATCACCTGGATGTCATCGGTGGCGGTCGTTGTCGTCCCTGCGGACGCGGTCTGCCCGCCGAATGCGTAGAGCAGGCCGGCCTGGGCCACGACAGCGGGATATCGAACCGGCACCGTCAGGTTGGCCACGCTCGAGTAGTGGGTGCCGTCGGTCGTGGCCAGCACCGAGGGGAGATAGTTCGTGCCGTCGTAGCCGCCCACCACGTAGGCGGTGGAGGTTCCGTTGACGGACGTGGTCGTGGCGACTGCCAAGTCAGATCGAGGGGCGGGCAGCTGCCCGGCGGTGGTGCCGGTCGATGGGCTCGTCGGCGCTGCTGCTGTGGTCGGCGTTGTCGTTGCGCCTGGTGCTGCAGCGCTGGCGGGTGCTTTCGTCGGCGCTGTGGCCGTGGGCGGCGTCGGCGTCGGGATCGACTGCACGGTGGCGACGGTGTTGGGAGATCCCCCGCCGAGCACATAGGTCGAGCGCCCGAGGACTGCGCCAGCTGCATCGTGCACGGCGGCGGCCAGGGTGCCGGTCGCGGTGATCGAACCTGACGTGGGGTTGACGGAGTAGACGGTGGCGACCGATGCCTGCGACGACGCGAGCCCTCCGAGGACGGTGAACCCGCTGCCGTCGGCGACCACTGCTGGGCGAGAGAGCGCGACGGGCAGCTGCCACGCGGCCACCCCGGCCTCGAGGGATTGCGGGCCCTTGGTCAAGACGACCGCCTTGCCTGATCCGCCTGCGGCATGGGTCGGTGCCGCAGACGTCGTCGTCGTGGTCGACGAAGTTGCCGAGGTAGACGAGGACGAACCGCCGCTCGACAGCGAGTAGGCGAGCACCCCGACGATGGCCAAGACCACTACCAGTGCCAGCGCTCCGGCGCGCCTACGTCGATGGAGCATGCGTCGCTCCCGGACATCTCTTCGATCCACAGTTCGTCTCTCCTCAGCCCTCGGTCATGAAGAATAGGGCGGGGGAGTCACCTTTCCGTCGCACCCTTCCGTGCAGTTCGAGCAGGACGCAGTGGGCCAAGGTCTCGCCGTTGGCTTGGCGCTGCATGAAGGGCTCGATCTGGTCCCACGGTCGGGACCAGTGCAGCCGGAGGGTGATCTCCCATCCGGTGCTGCCCGGGTGCTCGGTGATGACGCGAGCGATCTCTTCGAGGCGATCGGCGTGGTGGGACGTGATCTCGTCGATCCGGCTGGGCAGGTCAGCGAACCGGTATTCGTGAGCCGGCAGCACCTCGTCGGTCTCAAGGTCGCGGACCTTCGCCAGCGACTCGAGATAGTCGCCCAGCGGATTTGGGAACTGCTGGGCATGCACCGAGATGTTGGGCGTGATCCGGGGGAGGACGTGGTCACCTGACAACAGGAGCCTGCGGTCGGGGCTGTAGAAGCAGACGTGGCCGGGGGAGTG
>CAININ010000051.1 GCA_903849265.1 uncultured Acidimicrobiaceae bacterium | reverse complement strand
TCCGCCATCTCCTCGGTCGACCCGGTGATGGGCCGGCTGCGGGCCCGGTCGATGGCGTCGCGCGCCGACCAGTAGGGCTGGGGTTCGGGGAGCACCCCGACCGGCGTGTCCATCCCCACCGCCACCCGCTGGCCCGGAAGCAGCTTGGCCACCCCGCGGTAGATGGTGTGCGGGGCAGGAATGCAGTTGTGCCGGAGGTAGAGCGCCACTGCGTCTCGGTCGATCTCGGGGGCGAACCCCGGTGCCAGGCGAAGCGCCTTGAGCTCCGACCCGAACGCCAGTCGGCCGCCCACCCAGCCGTAGTAGAGGGGCTTCTCCCCAAAGCGATCCCGGACGAGGTGCAGAATGCGCTCGCTGCGGTCCCACAAGGCGATGGCGAACATGCCCTCGGCGGAATCAAGCGCGCGATCGAGTCCCCAGCGCTCTACCGCCTCGAGCAGGACCTCGGTGTCCGACCCCCCGCGGAAGACCACGCCTTCGTCGGCCAGGCGGCCACGGAGCTCGGGGAAGTTGTAGATCTCCCCGTTGAACACCAGGACCCATCGGCCATCACGCGAGGTCATCGGCTGGGCGCCTTCGATGCCCAACTCCACCACGGCAAGCCGCCGATGGCCGAAAGCGATCCCGTGCTCGGCGTCCGACCACTGACCGCCGGCATCCGGCCCCCGGTGCACGAGCGTGGCGGTCATGGCCCCCACGATCAGTTCGAACTCCTGATCCGATGTCCTGCGTCCGGGATCGAACAGACCGGTGATACCGCACATGTCGTCAGGCCTCCTGCGGCGCTGGGCAGGTCGCCATGCGCACGGGCGCGCACGAGTCGACTGCGGGCTCGGCCATCACGTGATCATCGGGCCTGAGGTGGGTCCTGTCAAGGTTCGCCACCATGACCACCGCGATGGCCGCGGTGGCGGCGGCAACCACCACGACCACATCGATCCGTCGCCTGCCGGGACAGGCAGTACCATCAGCCCGTGAACGCAGGGCCTGTAGGTCAGACAGACGCACGCCCGCGGCGCCTGCGCATCCTGTTGGTCATCAAGGGGCTCGGGCACGGAGGTGCTGAGCGACTCTTGATGGAGACGGTGGCCGCAGGCGACCGCGACTCCTTCGAATACGAAGTGGCCTACGTCCTCGCCGGATCCGACGGCCTAGCTGCTGCCATCGCCGCCGGCGGCACCCCGGTCCACAGCCTAGGGGCGAGCCGAAGCGCAGATCTGACCTGGCTCGGCCGACTGCGGAAGCTCCTAGCGGCCGGGCAGTTCGATGTCGTCCACTTCCACCTGCCCTATACCGTCGCCCTCGGGCGTCTGGCTGTGGCCACGCTGCCGCGCACACATCGGCCAGCCGTCGTCTACACCGAGCACAGTTTGTGGAACAAGGCCGCGGTGATCACCAAGGGCATCAACCGCGCCGGGGTCGGCCGTGACCAGGCGCTCATCGTGGTCTCCCAAGCCGCCCACGATGCACTGCCGATAGCCCTGCAGGACCGCGCCCAGGTGATCGTGCACGGAGTCAGTCGGACCCAGGCCGATGCCCTCCTCACCAGACAGGTCGAGATCAGGAACGAGGTGCGCACCGAACTCGGCGTGCCCGACGGGGACGTGCTGCTCCTCGCAGTGGCCAACCTCCGTGCTGAAAAGGGGTACGACGTCCTGCTCGATGCCACCCGGCTGCTCATCGACCGGGGAGTGCCGGTGCGCGTGGTGGCGGTCGGCAGCGGACCGATGACCGAGGAGGTGCACGAGCGCCACCGGACCCTCGGGCTCGGTGACCACCTGCAGTTCCTCGGACAACGCGACGACGTGCTCCGACTGATGGCTGGTTCGGACGTCTTCGTGCTCTCCTCCCGCCAAGAGGGACTGCCGGTGACCTTGATGGAAGCCACCACGATCGGTATGCCCATCGTGGCGACGTCCGTGGGCGGGGTTCCCCAGGTCGTCACCGACGAGGTGGAGGGCCTCCTCGTCCCACCCGAGGACGCTGTCTCCATGGCTGACGCTTTGCAGCGGGTGATCGGCGACCCAGAACTGCGGGCGCGCTTCGGCCGGGCCTCACGGGAGAAGAGTGCGATGTTCGACGTGGCCGGCTCGAGTCGCGAGATCGAGGGGATCTACCGGGACATCACAGACGCCAGGCGTGCCCGCCGAAGCGGACACGCCTGAACTGGCCGGTCTGAGCCGGTCAAGACTTCTCGGGACCGGGAGATCCCGGTCCGCACCTCAGGCGGCTACGCCTTCGGCCTGACGCTCGTCGAGCAGCGACCACCATGCATCGGCAGCGCGGCGGGCACTGTCGGCAACCTCACCGGCATCGGCACCCAGCAGGGCCAGGGCCTCGACGGCCCACTCGCCATGGTCGGCGTCCATGGTGGAGTGCACGTCCCAGAATCGAGTGCCGGCGGCGTCCATGCCGTACCAGCGACGGAGGCCGTCGCCCTTGGAAGTGGCGATGCCGGCGGCCTGGGACTCATACGCGGCCAGGCCGGCGATTGCGGCGATCGGCGACTCGGCGGCCAGGGCGCGGTAGGTGTCGGCCAGGGCCAGGGCAGTGACACCAGGGCCGGTGGCGGTGGCAGTCACCGGGAGGGCGGCGGCGAACCCGTCGAACAAGGCGAGGTGCGACTCGGGCTGGCCGAGCTCGTCGGACAGGTTGCGAGCGACCATTTCTGCGGCCTCGAACTCGCCTTCGGCCATCAGTTCGTCGACGACAGTGGCTAGCACCTCGGGGAGGACAGCCTCGAACGCCCGGTAGTGGACGGCGTACTCGGCCAGCTCCTCCATCGAGAGCTCGCCCGCCTCCCAGCGGCGATAGAAGGGATGGGCCAGGAGCTGGCGGCCCACGAGGGACGATGCGACGGCATCGGCAAGTGCGTCGTGGCGGTCGCTACCTTCAGTCTTCGGGTCGTAAGTCATGTGCACACCATAGCAATCGGCCCCACGCCGCGAAGTGACGATCAGCGGGCAGCGGCTTGCCAGTTCGAGGGGTGTGCGTACCGACCGCTCACGTAGGACGGAGGCCCCCCTACGCGGGCCGGACGGGCTTCGTCGGAAAGGTCCAGGTAGTGCAGTTTGAGCTCACGCTCGTGGGCCTGGCGTCGCAACCGGACCAGCACGGCCACATACGCGCCTAGTGCGACGGCATCGAGGGCGGTGAGGAACCACAGTCCGGCAGATCCAGTGATCAGACTCACGACCAAGGCGACGACAAGGGTCCCGGCGAGCACGGCGAGGGTGTCGCGGCGGCGACGACGGGCTTGGGCCCGGGCGAATCCATCACCAGGACTCGACGTGCCGGCAATTGGGCCCGATGGAGTGGACGCCTCCCACCGGTTGGCGCCGCCACTTGGTCGGGCCGCTCCGACTCGGGGCATGTTGACGCGTGACCAGTCACCGTGGGTCGCACCGAACTGCTCGGTCTCCATGGCGACCGTGGAAATAGACGGATCGGGCTCGCCAAGGAAGGCCAACGCCGGTCGAGGGAGCTCTTTTGCTCCGACCACGGTGAGGACGGGTCGCGTTCCGGTGTCGGGATAGGTGATGCCGGTAGGCGAACCCGTTCCGTCCACGGCACGCAAGCGGTATGCCGGAGCGACGAGGGGTTCGGGAGCCGAGTGCTCGAGGACGCGGAGCTGATAGTGGAAGTGGGTGATCGACTGGTCACCACCGCTGCGGGCACGGCGCTTGATCAGGCTCGGCCCCAAAATGACGATCCACGCCACCAGGATGATGATCACCAGTATCACGGGCACCAACTCCTCCACCGACTCACGCCAGTGCAAACGCTACCGATGCCGAATTCGTTAGTGGTGGATGCTCTGCCGTCGAGTGGTGGACGCTCCCCACCGGAGCCGGCGCCCCCCGATAGCGTCCCTGCACATGACGGCGTTCTGGATCCTCATCGCATTGGCCGCGGCCGCATCTGTCGTCGACTGGGTGGCGGTGGCGCGTGACGATCGGCGCACCGAGTACGTAGCCAAGCCGGCCGTCCTCGTCGCACTCACCCTTGCCGCCGCCGTGCTGCCCGCGGACCATACCGACTTGGTCGATCGGAAGTGGTGGTTCGTTGCCGCTCTGGCGTGCTGCCTGTTGGGCGATGTCCTGCTCATGCTCCCCCGTGATCTGTTCGTACCGGGGCTCGTCTCGTTTCTGGCAGGTCACGTGCTCTACATCGTCGGACTGCTGCAGCCCCCGTCCCCGCCCGGGAACCCGCCGTTCGCGTTCTCGACGACCGGCCTCATCGTCGCCACAGTCGTCGTGGTCGTTGCCGCAGCGGTACCCGTGTTCTGGATCTTTCGAGCCTTGCTGCGCGACGGGCACTCCGGGCTGATTGCGCCGGTGGCGGTCTACCTCGTGGCCATCGCCACCATGGCCGTGCTGGCGGCCAATGTCGGAGTGCTGGCCGCTGCCGTCGGTGCTGCCCTGTTCGTCGTGTCGGACACGGTGCTGGCGCTCCGTCGCTTCGTCACGCCGTTCCGGCACGGCAACGTCATCGTCCACGTCACCTACCACTTGGCGCAGGGGCTACTCGTCTTGTCGTTGCTCCACTGACTGCGGGCAGGGCCCGGAGCGGGCGTCAGATCAATCAGTCGAAGGAAGGCTCGGCCGTGCGGGTGCGCTTGAGTTCGTAGAAGCCCTCGGTGCCGGCTACGGCCAGGACGCCGTCCCACAGTCGACCCGCCGCCTCGCCCGTGGGGGCCGGAGTCACGACGGGACCGAAGAAGGCCACGCCGTCCACGGCGATGACCGGGGTACCGACATCCATGCCGACTTGATCCATGCCGCTGTGATGGGAGGCCTTCAGCGCTTCGTCATACGTGTCGGTGTCCATGGCGTCGATCAGGTCGGCCGGGAGACCCACATCGGCCAGCGACGCGGCGATCATCGCCCGGTCCAGCTCCTCGCCCTTCAGATGGCGGCGGGTCCCCATGGCCTCGTACAAGGGGAGGACGACGTCTGGGCCATGGGCCTGCTCGGCGGCGATGACCACCCGCACCGGGCCCCAGGCCTGGAGCATCATCTCTCGGTACTGCTCAGGCAGGTCGTCTCGCCCGGAGTTGAGGTACGCGAGGGACATCACGTGCCACCGGATGTCGAAGTCCCGCACCTCGGCAGCGTTCAGGACCCAACGCGACGCGATCCAGGCCCACGGGCACAGGGGGTCGAACCAGAAGTCGGCAACGGTACGTTCGGCGGTGTCGGGCACGGTGCTCCTCGGAGATATCGGCCATGCGGCCAGGGGTACGCCGTGTCCAACGCCGTATCGGGACGTTCTCTTCCCAATGCGGTTTCAGTCGGCTGATCACCAACGGCGGTGCGTCCGTTCCCCTTCTGGTTGAACCGGCCTGACGTTCAGGTCAGGTTCCTCGTGTGGCCGTCTGGGCTCTGGCCGACCACCGGCCGTCCCGACGCTCCACCGTGACGTCGACGCCGAAGGCCTCGGACACAGCGTCATCTGATAGGACCTGGTCGATGGGGCCGGCGGCAACCATGCACCCCGAGCGGAGCAGGGCCG
>CAININ010000050.1 GCA_903849265.1 uncultured Acidimicrobiaceae bacterium | reverse complement strand
CGGATCGATGCCGTGGTGGCCGCCGGCAACCGCGTGCTGATCACCACGCTCACGAAGAAGATGGCCGAGGACCTGACCGACTACCTGTCCGAACAGGGCGTCCGGGTCCAGTACCTGCACTCGGACGTCGACACCATGGCTCGCATCGAGCTGCTGCGCGAGCTCCGGCTGGGGGTCTTCGACGTCTTGGTCGGGATCAACCTGCTGCGCGAAGGGCTCGACCTTCCCGAGGTGGCGCTGGTGGCGATCCTGGACGCCGACAAAGAGGGCTTCTTGCGCTCGACCTCGTCACTCATCCAGACCATGGGCCGGGCAGCCCGCAACGTCAACGGCCGGGTCGTCATGTACGCCGACCGGATCACGGACTCGATGACCGCGGCCATCGGTGAGACCCAGCGGCGCAGGGCCCGCCAGATCGCCTACAACGAGGCCCACGGAATCGATCCGCAGTCCATCACCAAGGCGGTCACCGACATCTTGGAGCGGGTGCGGGGCGATGGCTTCGCAGCCGGCGGGGCAATGGCGGGACTCGCCGTCGTCAAGGGCGCCCGGGGTAGGGGCAAGGGCGGCCAGCGAACCAGCGTCGACCCCCGAGCCATCGCGGCCGAAATGGCCCATGCCCTGGGTGCAGACGCCGACGAGCTGTCCAGTCTCATTCATCGGCTCGATGCGGAGATGGTCAAGGCGGCCGAGGCGCTGCGGTTCGAAGAGGCCGCCCTGATCCGTGACGAGCTGGCTGAACTACGAGCGTTGCTCGTGCGCGACCCGGTGGATGGCAGTGTCGTGCTGCCCGGCACCACCGCCGACATCGACGTCCCCACAGCAGCCGCCGACTGAGCCGCTCGCACGTAACGGAGCATTCCTGGCCAGCCATCGCCCCGGCCCCGGTATCCTCCACGCCATGGCCGATCGATTGGTGGTGCGCGGCGCGCGCGAGCACAACCTGCAAGATGTCTCACTCGACCTTCCCCGTGATCGGCTGATCGTCTTCACCGGCCTGTCGGGCTCGGGCAAGTCATCGCTGGCATTCGACACCATCTACGCCGAGGGCCAACGCCGCTATGTCGAGTCGTTGAGCGCCTATGCCCGGCAGTTCCTGGGCCAGATGGACAAGCCCGACGTGGACTTCATCGAAGGGCTGTCCCCGGCGATCTCCATCGACCAGAAATCGGCGTCTCGCAATCCACGGTCCACCGTGGGCACGGTCACGGAGGTCTACGACTACCTCCGCCTGCTCTACGCCCGCATCGGAAAGCCCCACTGCCCGGTCTGTGGGCTGCCAGTCGCCCGCCAGAGCCCACAGCAGATCGTCGACCGGATCCTGGCCATGGAAGAGGGCACCCGGTTCCTGGTGCTCGCTCCGGTGGTGCGCGGCCGCAAGGGCGAGTACAGCGCCCTGCTCGACGACTTGGCGAAGCAAGGGTTTGCCCGGGTGCGGGTGGACGGGACCACCATCGAGCTGTCCGATCGGGCGGACCTCGAGCTCGCCCGGTATGAGAACCACACCATCGAGGTCGTGGTCGACCGGTTGATCCGGCGCGAGGACATCCGGCGACGGCTGACCGAGTCGCTCGAGACGGCCCTGTCGCTGGCCGAGGGCGTGGCCGAGATCGTGGTGGTCGACGCCGACGGAGGCGAGCAGGAGGCCATCACCTTCAGCCAGCACCTGGCCTGCACCCACTGCGGCATCAGCTTCGAGGATCCGTCCCCTCGCAACTTCTCGTTCAACTCGCCCTACGGGGCCTGTCCGGCGTGCACCGGGCTCGGGACCAAGTACGAAGTCGATCCCGAGCTGGTGGTGCCCGACCCGACCAAGTCGCTGTCGGAGGGGGCGCTCGCTCCGTGGGCCGGCGCCCGCAGCCAGTACTTCGAACGCATGCAGGGTGCCGTCGCCGACATGGGCGGGTTCTCGGTCGACACCCCGTGGGAGGAGCTGTCCAAGGCCGATCAACAGCTGGTACTGCGCGGCACCGGTGGCGACCAGGTGCACCTCAAGTACCGCAACCGCTTTGGGCGTCAGCGGTCGTTCCACTCGACCTACGAGGGGATCATCAACTGGCTCGAGCGCCGTCACACAGAGGCCGACTCCGACTTCCAACGGGACAACCTGGAGGGCTACCTGCGCGAGGTCCCATGCCCCGAATGTGCCGGGTCACGGCTCAAGCCCGAGTCGCTGGCCGTCACCGTGGGCGGACACAACATCCACGCCCTGTGCTCGCTTCCGATCGGACGGGCCGTCGAGGTCGTGGATTCGTTGGACCTGTCGGATCGCGACCACATGATCGCCGACCGGGTCTTCCGCGAGGTCAAGGAGCGGATGCAGTTCCTGCTCGATGTGGGGCTCGACTATCTGTCACTGGCCCGCTCGGCTGCCACCCTGTCGGGAGGCGAAGCCCAGCGGATCCGCCTGGCCAGCCAGATCGGCAGCGGGCTGGTCGGCGTGCTCTACGTCCTCGACGAGCCTTCGATCGGACTGCACCAGCGCGACAACCAGCGACTGATCGGCACCCTGGTGCGCCTGCGCGACCTGGGTAACACCGTGATCGTGGTGGAGCACGACGAGGAGACCATCAAGATCGCGGACCACGTGGTCGACGTCGGCCCCGGGGCGGGGGAGCATGGCGGCCGTATCGTCCACTCGGGTCCCGTCTTCGGTAAGGACGGCATCCTGGCCAATACCGAATCGCTGACCGGGCAGTACCTTTCAGGGGCCAAATCGATCCCGGTGCCGCAGATGCGCCGCCCCGGCAACGGCGAGCACCTGGTCGTCCTCGGGGCCCGAGAGCACAACCTCAAGGACGTCACCGTCGAGTTCCCACTCGGGCAGTTGGTAGCGGTCACCGGCGTGTCGGGCTCGGGCAAGTCCACCTTGGTCAACGACATCCTTCTGCGATCCCTGGCCAAGCAGGTCCACCGAGCCAAGAGCCTGCCCGGCCTGCACCGCACCATCACCGGTGTCGAGAAGATCGACAAGGTGGTCGACGTCGACCAGGCGCCGATCGGCCGGACGCCTCGGTCGAACCCGGCCACGTACACCGGCGTGTTCGACCATGTCCGCAAACTGTTCGCCCAGACGAACGAGGCCAAAGTACGGGGCTACCTGCCCGGCCGGTTCTCCTTCAACGTCAAGGGCGGCCGGTGCGAGTCCTGCTCGGGCGACGGGACGTTGCGCATCGAGATGCACTTCCTTCCCGATATCTACGTCCCCTGCGAGGTGTGCCACGGCGCCCGGTACAACCGAGACACCCTCGAGGTCACCTTCCGGGGCAAGACCATCGCGGACGTGCTCGAGCTGTCCTGCGAGGAGGCTCTCGGGTTCTTCGCAGCGCAGCCGCCGATCGCCCGGCATCTCCAGACACTGGTGGATGTGGGATTGGGCTATATCCGGCTCGGCCAGTCGGCCCCGACGCTGTCTGGGGGTGAAGCCCAGCGGGTCAAGTTGGCTTCGGAGCTGAGCAGACGGTCGACCGGTACCACCTTGTACGTGCTCGACGAACCGACCACGGGACTCCACTTCGATGATGTGCGCAAGCTGCTCGACGTGCTCAACCGCTTGGTCGATCAGGGCAACACCGTGATCGTGATCGAGCACAACCTCGACGTCATCAAGAGTGCCGACTGGATCATCGACATGGGACCCGAAGGCGGCGACCGTGGTGGCACGGTGGTGGCCGAAGGGACGCCTGAGGAGGTGGCCGCGGTGGTGGCTAGCTACACCGGTGCCGTCCTGGCCCCGATGGTCGGCATCGTGCCCGGCTCAGTGGTGGCCCGCGCACGACGCAGCCCCGTCTCGACACCCACGGCCCCGTCCAAGGTGTCGGCGTCGAAGAACGGCGCCAAGAAGGCTCCCGCCACCAGGAAGGCGCCCGCTGCGAGTCCGGGCAAGGCAGCCAAGGCGGCCAACGCCAAGAAGGCGGCCCCGGCGAAGAAGCCGGCCAAGTAGTCGGCTGAGGCGCCAGCGCTCGCAGCCCTGGCGGGCGGGAGCCAGTGGGTTAGATGGTGGCCAGCATCCGTTCGAGGGCCACCTTGGCCCAGGTGGCGGTGTCCGGATCGACGGTGATGCGGTTCCGGACCTCTCCCTCGACGAGGCCCTCGAGGATCCAGGCCAGATGGGCGGCGTCGATGCGGAACATGGTCGAGCACGGGCACACCAGCGGGTCGAGCGACACGATCGTCTTGTCCGGGGTCTCAGCATCCAACCGGTTCACCAGGTGGATCTCGGTGCCCACGGCGATGACGGCGCCTGCAGGTGCCTCGGCCACGGCCCGGATGATGTAATCGGTCGAACCGACCTGGTCGGCGGCCTCCACCACAGCGGGTGCGCATGCGGGGTGGACGCCCACGGTGCCACCAGGGTGCTCGGTTCGAAAGGCGTCGATATGGGACGGACGGAACCGCTGATG
>CAININ010000049.1 GCA_903849265.1 uncultured Acidimicrobiaceae bacterium | reverse complement strand
GTCGTTCCGGGCTTCACGAGTTCCATGGCCATCATGGCCCCCCTGCCTCGGATGTCACCGATGCCGGGATGGTCGGCCTGCATGGCCGCAAACCGTTTGGAGATCTGGGTGCCGATGCCGAGGGCCGCTGTGGCCAGCCTCTGCTCTTCCATCATCTGCACCGAAGCGAGTGCGGCCGCACACGCCACCGGGTTGCCGCCGTAGGTGCCGCCGAGTCCGCCGAGATGGACGCTGTCCATGATCTCGGCCCGTCCGGTGACCGCAGCGAGCGGCATGCCGCCGGCCATGGCCTTGGCCGTGGTGATCAGGTCGGGCACGACGCCCTCGTCGTCACAAGCGAACCAGTCGCCGGTCCGACAGAACCCTGTCTGTATCTCATCGGCGATGAACAGGATGCCGTTGGCTCGGCACCATTCGGCGATGGCTGGGAGGAAGCCAGGGGCCGGGACGATGAAGCCGCCTTCGCCCTGGATCGGCTCGATGAGCACGCAGCCGGCGTTGTCCACGCCGACCTGGCGCTCGATCTGCTCGATGGCCCGGGCCGCCGCATCGGCACCGGTCATGCCTTCGGGGTCGCGGTAGGGATAGGACATCTGGACCCGGTAGACCTCGGGGGCGAACGGGCCGAACCGGTGGCGGTACGGCATGTTCTTGGCCGTCAGGGCCATGGTCAGATTGGTCCGGCCGTGGTAGGCGTGATCGAAGACGACGACGCCCTGCTTGCCGGTGGAATGGCGGGCGATCTTGACGGCGTTTTCGACCGCCTCGGCTCCCGAGCTGAACAGGGCGCTGCGCTTCTCGTGGTCGCCGGGCGTGAGGCGGTTGAGCATCTCGCACACCGCCACGTACTGCTCGTACGGGCTGACCATGAAGCAGGTGTGGGCGAACTTGGCGATCTGGTCCTGCACGGCCTCCACCACGGCAGGTGCGGCGTGTCCGACACTGACCACGGCGATGCCGGACCCGAGGTCGATCAGTTGGTTGCCGTCGACGTCGACCAGGATGGCGCCCTCACCACGCTCGATGTAGAGCGGGTAGACCGAACTGACGCCGGGGGCCACTGCGGCTTGGCGACGGGCTTCCAACTCCTTCGACTTCGGGCCGGGGAGCTCGGTGATGATTCGACGTGTTTGGTTGATCTGTGGCGAGTTCACGACGATTAGCGTAGTGGATTGGCTCATTCAGAACTTGGTCGCGTGTTGTGCTCGACGGGTCTCGACCATCGGCTGCCGCCGTCCCGGGGCCGGCGTCCCGGGGCCCCCAGAGGTGACGCCGGAGGTGCCGCCGGAGGCGCCGGTCGAGCGGAGTCGCCTGGCGTCAGTTGCCGAAATTCCAGCCCTCGCCGGCTTCATATCGATGGATGATGTTCTTGGCGATGAGGATCTTGTGGACCTCGTCGGGCCCGTCGGCCAGACGGAGGATCCTGGCGGTCAGGTACATTCCGGCCAGCGGCAGGTCGTTGCTGACCCCGGCGCCGCCCCAGACCTGGATGGCCCGATCGACCACCCGGTGGAAGGCGGCCGGGACGAAGACCTTGATGGCCGAGATTGCCGTGCGGGCATCGGGGTCGCCGTTAGCCACCTTCTCGGCGGCGTTGATGGTCATGAGCCGAGCCGACTGGACGTCCATGTAGGACTCGGCGATGAAGCCCTGGATGAACTGCTTGTCCTTCAACAGCCCTCCGTGGACCTCGCGGGTGAGGGACCGCTCGACCATGAGGTCGAACGCCCGCCACATCTGGCCCACCGAGTTCATGCAGTGGTAGACCCGTCCGGCACCCAGACGGTCCTGGGCCGCCTGGTGGCCCTGGCCGACCAGTCCGAGGGTGTTCTCGATCGGGACTCGAACGTTTTCGTACTTGATCTCGCAGTGGTCGGACGTGGAGCGCCCGAAGATCCCGATGCCCCGGACGATGTTCACACCTTTGGACGCGGCGGGCACGATGATCTGGGTCATCTTGCCCGGGGTGCCGAGCTCGCCGGTCGGGTCGGTGGCCCGGCACATGACGATGAAGAAGTCGGCGTCGATGCCGTTCGAGGTGAACCACTTGTGGCCGTTGATGACCCAGTCGTCGCCGTCGCGGATCGCCTCGGTGGTGATCGACCGCGGGTCGGAGCCGGCGTGGTCGCGTTCGGTCATGGAGAAGCCCGACTCCATCTCGCCCTCGATGAGCGGCAACAGCCACTGCCGCTTCTGCTCCTCGGTCCCGTACTTGACGAGCACGCTGGCATTGCCCGAGTTGGGGGCGGCGATCCCGAACAGGGTGGCCGCACCCACGGCGTAGGAGAGGATCTCGTACATGTAGGCCAGCTCCAGGAAGTCGAGGCCCATGCCGCCGTACTCCTTGGGGAGGTGCGGCGCCCACAGCCCGGCCTCGCTGACCTTGGCCTTGATCTCTTCTCGCAGCTCGATGCTCTGGTGCCGGGCCCGCTCCCGCTCGTCCTCGGCGAGCTCGCCGGCCCGCCGGCCACTCCACAAGATGTCTTCGTTCGGGAGGATCTCGGCGTTGATGAAGTCGGCCGTGCGCTTGCGGAC
>CAININ010000048.1 GCA_903849265.1 uncultured Acidimicrobiaceae bacterium | reverse complement strand
GCACACACCAGGGGGTCCATGAGCCCGACCGGCACCCCGATGCGGTGCTCGGCCTCGCGGCACAGTCCAGCGATGACCCTGGCCGTGCCGTCGACCCCGAACACGTCGGCCAGGGCGACGCTCAGGGCGGCACTAGACGACAGGCCCGACCCCCGGGGGAGGGTGGAGGCGATGTGGATCGATCCGCCGCAAGTGGGCCTGGCCAGCGATGCGACGGCGGCGACCAGTCGGGCCCACGCGGGGTCTACTGCGGCGACAGTGTCCAGATCAGGCACCAGCGGGAAGGTGGCCTGCTCGCCGGGGTAGGCGCCCGAGGTGACGGTGATCCAAGCGTCCTCTGACGGCTCGAACTCGACGCTCACCCCCAGACCGATGGCCATGGGGAGGGCCAGCCCCTGGTTGTAGTCAGTGTGGTCGCCGATCAGATTGACGCGACCGGGGCCTCGGCTGCGGATCGGCCCCGGTGCTTGTGACAGGTCTCCGGACGATGTTCCTGGCTGGACTCCAGATGCTGTCACCGACCGCTCCTCGACTCCGCCGGCACCCGAGTGGGTGCCCTGACAAGCAGTCACGTTATCGGTGCAGATGAACCGTCCAGGGCTGGGCTCAGCCACGTCGCCGGGACCATGTCGATGCATCTACGATTCGGGTCTCATGTTCGACGACCTCCTGCAGGCCAATATCTCGTATTCAGACGGGTTCACCCTCCGTGGTATCGCCCCCGTGGCGGCCCGGGGCTTCGCCCTGGTCACGTGTATGGACAGCCGGATCGAACCGCTCACCATGCTCGGACTCCACCCCGGCGACGCCAAGATCCTGCGGAACGCCGGCGGGCGGGTCACCCCTGATGTCATTCGCTCGTTGGTCCTGGCCACGCACTTCCTCGACGTGGAGGAGATCGCGGTCATGCAGCACACCAACTGCGCCCTGGCCAACGAGACCGACGCAGGAGTTCGAACCCGGCTCGGCGCCAAAGGCACGACCGAGGTCGATGATTGGCAGTTCCTGGCCATGCCCGACCCCGATGCCGCCCTTGTGGCCGACGTGAACCTCTTGCGAGCGTGTCCTGAACTGCCGGCGGGCGTGCAGATCGAGGGCTGGCGCTACGACGTGGAGACCGGTCGGATCCACCGCATCATCGCCGTTTGAGGCCCCAGTAGCCCCAAACTCCCGCTGAGTTCCGGCGGGCGCATTTGACCCCCGGGCAATGGTGGGACACCATCCCGCCATGCCGTTTCCCACGCGCCCCTGTGCCAATCCGGTGCCCGCCCCCTTGCGGGCGGCTCCGCTGACTTCCATTCGGGGAGGTGTCCGATGAGCGGTCCGCTCGAGGGAGTCCGCATCATCGAGCTGGCCGGACTGGGTCCGGCCCCGTTCGCCGGGATGATGCTTTCGGACGCTGGTGCCGATATCATCCGGATCGACCGGGCTGATCGGGCCACCTTTCCGCCCCGCGAGGAGCCCCACGTCGACCTCATGAATCGGGGCCGCCGGTCGGTGGCCGTCGACCTGAAGCACCCCGATGGCGTGGCCCTGGTGCTCGATCTCGTCGAAGGAGCCGATGGGCTCATGGAGGGCTTCCGCCCTGGTGTCGCTGAACGGCTCGGCCTCGGCCCTGACGTCTGCCTGGCTCGCAATCCCAAGCTCGCCTATGGCCGCATGACCGGGTACGGGCAGGACGGGCCGATGGCCCAAGCCGCCGGTCACGACATCGACTACATCGCTCTGTCCGGTGCCCTCGAGGCCATCGGTCGCGCCGGCGAGCGCCCGGTGCCGCCACTCAACTTGGTCGGCGACTTCGGTGGTGGCGGCATGCTGCTGGCCTACGGCATGCTGGCCGCCATCCTGGGTGCCCGCACGACCGGTAAGGGCCAGGTGGTCGACGCCGCCATGGTCGACGGAGCTGCCTCGCTGATGACGATGACGTACACGTTGCGCAGCGCAGGCGTCTGGCAGGACGGCCGTGGTACCAACCTGCTCGACACCGGTGCCCACTTCTATGAGGTGTACGAGACCTCGGACGCGAAGTACATGGGCGTGGGGGCTATTGAGCCGCAGTTCTACGCCGAGCTGATCCGACTGCTCGGGTTCGAGGACGTGGATCTCTCCACTCAGATGGACCGGACCACATGGGCAGCCATGAAGGTGCGGTTCACCGCCACCTTCGCATCCAAGACACGGGACGAATGGGAAGCGATCTTTGCCGGGTCAGACGCGTGTGTGGCTCCAGTGCTGTCGGCCACCGAAGCCCCGGACCATCCGCACAACAAGGCTCGCGGCACGTTCACCGAGGTGGCCGGCGTGGTTCAGCCAGCACCTGCTCCCCGGTTCCTGTCGACCCCTGGGTCGATCCGTCGCCCCCCGCCCAACCCGGGCCAGCACGGCGATGAGGCACTGGCTGACTGGGGATTGGCAGCCGATCAGGTGGCCGGACTTCGAGAGTCGGGGGCGATTCGCTAGTCGGCCAGGACAGCGGTCGTGCTTGTCATCTGAGGCCGTCAGGTGCGCCCGCGTTACAGGTTGACCACCGGGCAGGTGACGGTCCGGATGATCCCCTCGATCCCCTGGATGCGGCCGACCACCATCTGGCCGAGCTCGTCCATGGTGGCCGCCTGGGCCCTGGTGATGACGTCGTAGGGGCCGGTCACCCCTTCGGCTGACACCACCCCTTCGATGGCCTGCACCGCCCGGGCCACGGTGGCGGCTCGGCCGACCTCTGTTTGGATGAGGATGTAGGCGCTGACGGACATGTCCATCTCCTGGGGCGGGTTTCGGTGCGGCCGGACGGCGGGACGGCGGGGTGATGGGTCAGCGGGCGGTAGCTGAACGGGGGAGTTCCATCTTACCGCCCGGCCCCTCCGCCTACGATGCCCGACATGGGCGTCCGGGAGCGAGGAGACCAGTTCCGTCGCCTGGTCCGTTCTGCGGTCCACGACCTGTTCGACCAGCGGAGCCCGTTCGGCCGCCTGGCCCTCACCCACTGCCTCATGACCGCTGGGGACACCCTGTTCGCCGTGTCGCTCGCTGGCTCCCTGTTCTTCTCCATCTCGCCTACAGCGGCCAAGGACAAGGTCCTCCTGTACCTCCTGCTCACCATGGGCCCCTTCGCCGTGGTGGCACCTGCCCTCGGGCCGCTCATAGACCGCAGCCGCGGGGCCAGGCGGGCCATGGTGGTCGTCTCGGCGTTGGGCCGGGCTGCGCTGTGTCCGTTCATCGCCCGGGACATCCACTCCCTTCTGCTGTTTCCCGAGGCGTTCCTCATGCTGGTCCTGTCGAAGGTCTACTTGGTCACCAAGGGCGCCCTCGTGCCCGAGATGGCCTCGCTGGAGATGGCCGACCTGGCTGCCACCCCCGGCATGGTCGAGCCGGCCTGGACGGACGACTCGCAGCCGCGGAGACCCGAGCACACCCCGCCGTACGGGATGCCCCCGATCGTCCACGTCGACGACCCGGACACCGGTGAGGACGTCGTGGAGCCGGACCTGGCCACGCTTAACGCCCGGCTCGGCCTGCTGGCGTCCCTGTCCGGGTTCGTCTTCGCCCTGCCCGCGGTGGCCATCTTGAAGCTGGCCGGAGCACCCGCCGTGCTGTGGTCCTGCACCGCCGTGTTCGCGGCCGCAGTGGTCGCCGCCAGCCGCCTGCCGGTGCGACGGTTGGCCCGCGAGGCGCGCCGGAAGCGCGGATCGAGTTCCCCACCGACCAGCGAGCGAGCGCTGGTCGAACACGCCCCCGACTTGGACACCTGGTGGCTGGACGAGCAGCGCGACCTGGCTGCCTTCCGGCCGATCGCCGGTACCCAGGTGATCCTGGCGCTGACGCCCATGTCGGTCCTCAAGGGACTGCTCGGGTTCCTCACGTTTTTGTTCGCGTTCGGACTGCGCCGCGAAGGTGCCGCCACCTGGTGGTTCGGGCTCCTCATCGGAGCGCTCACCGTCGGTGCCGTCATCGGTGTCCTGCTCGTCGGCCGGATCCGGCGGGTGCTATCCGAGCAGCAGATGCTCATGGCATCGCTGTGGCTGGTGGCAGCGGCAGGGCTGCTGGGTTGGGTCTTCCCACGCCAGGGACTCCAGGCGCTGGTGGCCATGGCGGTCGGTGCTGCGGGGGCGATGGCCAAGCCGTCGTTCGACGCGCTGGTGCAGCGGCATGTCCGGGAGTCCGATCAGGGGCGGGCGTTCGCGCGGTTCGAGACCCGACTACAGCTCATGTGGGTGATTGGGTCACTGGTGGGGGTGGTGCTGTCCCTGTCGATCCCGGCCGGAAACCTGGTGCTCGCCGTTGTGGCCGCAGTCGGGGCGCTCTCGTACATGAGCGCGCTCCACGCATCGTCGTCTTCCGCTGACGGCTGATCCTGACGGCTGATCCTGACGGCTGATCCTGACGGCTGATCCTGACGGCTGATCCTGACAACTGATCCATCGACCGGGTCCGGGCGCGATCGAGGGGCCGGCGGACCGGCCCCTCGTCACAATGCGTCTGTTGTGAATCGGCTCAGCCGAGTTGCTGCTCCAGCTTGTCGACCTCGGCACTGAGTGCCGCCGGCAACTTGTCACCGAAGGTGGCGAAGTGCTCGCGGATCGAGGGAACCTCGGCCCGCCACTCGTCGGTGTCGACGTTGAGGAGGATCTCCATGTCCGCATCCGACACATCCAGTCCATCGGTGTTGATGGCACTTGCAGTGGGGAGGAAGCCGATCGGCGACTCGATGGCATCGCCACCGCCGCTGACCCGCTGGAACACCCACTCGAGCACGCGCGAGTTCTCGCCGTAGCCCGGCCACAGCCAGCGGCCGTCCTCGTCCTTGCGGAACCAGTTCACGTAGAAGATCTTTGGGAGCTTCTCGGGGTCGGCCCCGGCGCCGATCTCCAGCCAATGGGCAAAGTAGTCGGCCATGTTGTAGCCGCAGAAGGGCAGCATGGCGAACGGGTCGCGGCGGAGGTTGCCGACCGCACCAGCGGCGGCTGCGGTGGTCTCCGAGGCCATGATCGAGCCCAGGAAGACTCCGTGCTGCCAGTCACGGGACTGGAATACCAGCGGCACCACCGAGGCACGACGTCCACCGAACAAGATGGCGTCGATCGGCACACCGGCCGGGTCCTGCCACTCGGCTGCGATGGCGGGGTCCTGGGATGCGGGGACGGTGAAGCGGGCGTTCGGATGGGCGGCTGGCGTGCCCGACTCTGGCGTCCAGTCCTCGCCCTTCCACGACGTGAGGTGGGCGGGGGCCTCCTCGGACATCGACTCCCACCACACGTCGCCGTCGTCGGTGAGGGCGGTGTTGGTGAAGATGGAGTTGGCGTCCATGGTGAGCATGGCGTTCGGGTTGGTGTGGTCGTTGGTGCCTGGCGCCACGCCGAAGAACCCGGCCTCGGGGTTGATGGCGTAGAGACGACCGTCGGGGCCGAACTTCATCCAGCAGATGTCGTCGCCGACCGTCTCGACCTTCCAGCCGGGGAGGGTCGGAATGAGCATGGCCAGGTTGGTCTTGCCGCAGGCGGACGGGAAGGCGCCGGTCACGTAGCGGGTCTCCCCGGCGGGCGAGGTCAGCTTCAAGATGAGCATGTGTTCGGCCAGCCAGTTGTCGTCCCGGGCCATGACCGAGGCGATGCGCAGGGCGAAGCACTTCTTGCCCAGCAGGGCGTTGCCGCCGTATCCCGAGCCGTACGACCAGATCTCCCGGGTCTCGGGGAAGTGCACGATGTACTTGTTATCGGCGTCGCACGGCCACGGCACGTCGGCCGCACCGTCGATGAGGGGCATGCCGACCGAATGCAGGCACGGGACGAACTCACCGTCGGTGCCGATGACTTCGAGGGCGCCACGGCCCATGCGGGTCATGATGCGCATCGACACAGCCACGTAGGGCGAGTCGGTGATCTCCACGCCGATGTGGGCGATGGAAGATCCGAGCGGGCCCATCGAGAAGGGGACCACGTACATGGTGCGCCCCTTCATCGAGCCCTTGAAGAGGTCGGTCAACACGCCCCGCATCTCGGCTGGGTCGCGCCAGTTGTTGGTCGGGCCGGCATCGTCGGGGTCGGTCGAGCAGATGTAGGTGCGGTCTTCGACGCGAGCGACGTCTCCCGGGTCGGAGTGGGCCCAGTAGCTGTTCGGGCGCTTCGCCTCGGACAGCTTGGTGAAGGTGCCGTTGTCCACGAGCAGCTGGCAGAGGCGGTCGTACTCCTCGGCGGAGCCGTCACACCAGACGACTTCGCTGGGCTCGGTGAGCGCTGCGACCTCGTCTACCCATGCGATCAACTTCTTGTGCTCAGTGGGGGGCATGGGTTGGTTCTTCCTCCTCGGTTGTCCGGCGACCGGTGAGGGTCGCTGGCCACGCATCAGTGGTTGTGCGTGGGGTCTGTAGGCACGGCTGGCAAATAGTAGTGGGGTTACGCCGGGGACAATGCTAGGCAAGTCACGTGCCAAGACCCAACTCGGACGATCCGGCGGACAGCGGCGGGGGATCGATGCCATCCAACACGCCGACGACAGGGACCGGGCCGGGCTCGGGGGACGAGTTCTCCGTGATCGCCTCCCTGCGCCACCGCTTCGAAACGACGGGCAATCCGCTGGCTCCGGGTGACCTCGGGATCGGTGACGACGCCGCCGCCGTCACCTTGGTCGACCCGGGACGGGTGGTGCTGGCCACCGATCTGATTGTGGAGGGGGTCCACGTGGACCTCGAGATCAGCACTCCCGAGGATGTGGGGTGGAAGGCGTTGATGGTCACCGTCTCGGACTTGGCGGCTATGGGCGCCCGGGCTTCGTACGTCCTGCTGTCGGTGGCCGCCCCTCCCGGGTTCCCAATTCTGCGACTGGGTGACGGCGTGGCGGAGGCGGCCGCAGTGGCGGGGTGCACGGTCGTCGGGGGCGACCTCTCGGGCGGAGTGGTCCTGGTGGTGTCGGTGACCGCCGTGGGCTCGGTGCCCGATGACGGAGCGCCGATGCTGAAACGATCCGGCGCCCGGCCCGGTGACCGGCTGTTCGTGACCGG
>CAININ010000047.1 GCA_903849265.1 uncultured Acidimicrobiaceae bacterium | reverse complement strand
CGGCGGGTCGTGGCCATCCAGCACGGGCGGGCGATCTTCCACATGTCGGCGTCGTTCCACGTCGACGAGCCCGGGCTCGACTTCCAGATCACCATGCCAGACGTGCCCGACCCCGAATCCCTCCCGACGCTCCGTGAGCGGCTCGAGCCCTACAAGGACAAGGTCGGCGACTGGTTCGACCGTCCCCATCCCATCGACCAGCGCCACATCGGTGAGCTCCCGTGGATCCACCGCGCCGCCCAGGAGCCCGAGCAGCGCCTGTGGCTCCGGGCGGATGGGGTCCTGCCTGACGACCCGCTGCTCCACACCTGCATCGCCACCTATGCGTCCGACATGTATCTGTTCGACACGATGCTGGCACCGCACGGCGTCGGGTGGGACGATCCCGATTTCATGGGGGCGAGTCTGGACCACTGCATGTGGTTCCACCGGCCACTGCGGGCCGACGACTGGCTGCTCTACGACATGGACAGCCCCACCAGCCATGGAGCGAGGGGTCTGGCCCGCGGCTTCATGTACGCCCGGGACGGCCAGCTCGTGGTGTCGATGGTCCAAGAGGGCCTGATGCGCATGATGCAGCCCCGACCCGCATCTTGACGGGACCCATCACGGGTTCCTAGTTCGAGGGGGCCCGTTCGAGGGTCCCGTTAAACAGTCGGGCGCTACCGCTCCCCGATGGGCCGGTAGTTGCGCTCTTCGGACCCGATGTAGAGCTGGCGGGGCCGGGCGATCTTGGAGTCCTGGTTGAGCATCTCCTGCCAGTGGGCCAGCCAGCCGGCGGTGCGGGGGATGGCGAACAGGACCGGGAACATCTCGAGTGGAAAGCCCATGGCCTGGTAGATCAGGCCGGAGTAGAAGTCCACGTTCGGGTAGAGCTTGCGGGAGATGAAGTACTCGTCCGAGAGTGCGATCTCCTCGAGCTTGAGGGCGATATCGAGGAGCGGGCTCTTGCCGGTGACGGCGAAGACTTCGTCTGCCGTCTTCTTGATGATCTTGGCCCTGGGGTCGTAGCTCTTGTAGACCCGGTGACCGAAGCCCTGGAGCCGCCCGCCGGAACCAGACTTGACCGAGGCGATGAACGGCTCCACGTTCTCGATCGAGCCGATATCGGTCAGCATCCGGATGACTGCCTCATTGGCGCCCCCGTGCCGGGGGCCGTAGAGCGCAGCGGCGGCGGCGGCCGTGGCCGAGTAAGGGTCGGCATGGGACGAGCCCACCACCCGCATGGCGGTGGTGGAGCAGTTCTGCTCGTGGTCGGCGTGCAGGATGAACAGCACGTCGAGCGCTCGGGCGAGCACCGGGTCGGCGGCAAAGCGGGGCTCGGCGATCTTCCACATCATCGACAGGAAGTTCGATGTGAACGGGAGCGAGTTGTCCGGGTAGACGAACGGCATCCCCACGCTGAACCGGTGGGCAGCGGCGGCCAAGGTGGGCATCTTGGCGATCAGCCGGATGATCTGCTTGTCCCGGGAGTCGGGGTCGAAGATGTCCTTGGCGTCGGAATAGAAGGTCGAAAGCGCCGCCACCGCGGATACGAGCATGCCCATCGGGTGGGCGTCGTAGTGGAAGCCTTCGAGGAAGCGCTTACGCACGTTCTCATGGATGAACGTGTGCAGCGTGATCTCGCGTTCCCACACCGCGAACTCGTCGGTGGTGGGGAGTTCGCCGTTCAAGAGCAGGTAGGCCACCTCCAGGAAGGTGGAGTCCTCGGCCAGCTGCTCGATCGGGTAGCCGCGGTAGCGGAGGATGCCGGCATCACCGTCGAGGTAGGTGATCGCGCTTTCGCATGCAGCCGTGGCCGTCAGTCCAGGGTCATAGAACCATGTCCCGGGAAGGAGCTTCGAGAAGTCGGCCGCCGACACCCCGCCGTTCTCCAGCGGGATCTCGAGGGACTGGCCCGTGCGGTTGTCAGTGATCGTGATGCTTTCGGCCACGCGCCTCAAACCCTCCGTTAGGTCGAAATCCCCAATGTCGACTCCGATCCTAGATGCTCCCCCGTGGCCCTTGACCAACCGGTCGGCGGCCAGTGTCACCGGCTGCACCGCTCAGCCGGCCACCTGGAGGAGGAACTGCTGGCTGGAGCCTCTCGGATCGGCCTGCCCGGGCGGCAGCGACACCGTCACCGTCAGCACGTAGCGGTGTCCGGACGCGACCGGCAGGGGTGCGAGGGAGGGGGCCGACGAGGACCCCGAGGCGATGGCCACGACCGCCTGGCTCCGGCCTCCTCCTCCACCCGACGGAGCGGCCGCCGTCCCCGGGGGATCGGAGGGAGCGAGGGTGGCCGTCACCATCACATTCGATTCGGAGACGTTCCCGCAGTTGGTCACCGACACCAGCGAGGACACGGTGGCGGTCGGGGGGAGCACGGCCGGGACGGCCCCAGAAACGGTCGACACAGGGTCGGCGCACGAGGTGGAGCTCATTCCCGTCCCACCTGATGGCACGGCGGGCGGGCTGAGTCCGACTGCAGTCACGACGAGATGGTGGAGTGGCACGAGAGCCGCAGACGAGGCCAACGCCGGGGCTGTCGCACCGAGCGACACCGACCCGAGGGGTGCCGTGGCCACGGGTGGCGGCACCCAGACCGAGGCCTGGAGCCGCAACGGAGGGGATTGGGTAGCCGCAACGGCCCGAAGCGAGCGGTACTCGGTGTCAGCCTGCTCGAACACCTGACCCTCAGCAGACATCTCGCCAGCCGCCTGGTTGGACGAGATCAGCGTTGCCGGGGCTGCTGCCGCTGGGGACGTCGGCGCTCCAGCCACGGGCAACGGCTGCATTCCCAGAAGGTCGTCGACTGTCGTGCGCAGCTGCGCGGTCGCAGATGCCCGGAGTTGCATCACCCGGGTGAACCGGGGGGCGAAGTCGGACACAGGCGGCGGAGATGCAATGGTTCGGGCCTGGGCGGCCTGGGATGCGGTGTCCAGGACTGCGGCGTCGAGCCCCTGCTGCAGGGTGCCGCGCGCTGTGTGCGGGAGATCCTGGTTGGCAAGTGCAGGCGCTCCGGCCATGAGAGCCGAAAGTCGCGCCCCCGTGCGAGTGGACGCCAGCGCCACCTGGTCGGCCAGCGCCACATACCCGCTGCTCGTCGCCGAGCGGTATCCCTGGGACTGGGTGTGGATAGCCAGAAGGGATCCACCGACCAACACGAGCGTGATCGTCGCCGCGATGCCAACCAATGCCGATTGACCCAGCCCTCGCCCCGGAGCGCGGCGGCGTCGGCGGCTGGCTCTCGGCATCCAGTGGACGATAGCGCCGGCCCCGGGTCAGGTCCCGGTCGACGCCACCCGAACGGACAGAGACTGAGGGAATACCCTCATATACATAGGGTCAGCGCCCT
>CAININ010000046.1 GCA_903849265.1 uncultured Acidimicrobiaceae bacterium | reverse complement strand
TTCAGCGTCTTCTTCTCCCCACTTCCCCCGACCAGAATGCGAGGGCGAGGAGTGCTCACGGGTCGAGGAGAGCAGATCGTCTCCTCGAGGCGGTAGTGGGTGCCGACATAGGGGCCGTCGTCGTCACTCCACATCTGATGGCAGATCTGCAGGGTCTCCTCGAGTCGCTCGAACCGCTCGGAGAGCGGAGGAAAGGGGACGCCGTAGCCGAGGTGCTCCCGCTCGTACCAAGCGGCCCCGATGCCGAGCTGCGCCCTGCCCCCCGACACGACGTCGAGGGTGGTGACGATCTTGGCCAGCAGGCCTGGGTGCCGATAGGTCACCCCGGTGACCAGCAGGCTCAGGGTGAGCCGCTCGGTGCGACCGGCCAGGAACCCGAGCGCGGTGTAGCCCTCGAGCATCGGCTCTCTCCGGTCGGCGAACTCCTCCATCTGGAAGTAGTGGTCCATGAGGGTGAACGTCGTGCACCCTCCCTCTTCGGCAGCCCGAGCCGTATCCGACAGGATCGAGCCGATGGCGGCAGGCCCGCCGGGCAAGGTGAAGTTGGCGAAGTGGATTCCGAGTTCCATGGTGCGTCTCCTTGGCAGGTCGGTGCAGTCAGGCGCGGCCCCTCAGGCCTTGGGCCACAGTAGGTCGCGCCTACTCGTAAGTCACGGGACTTGGCTCCTAGGACCCCGCCGCGTCCTCGGCCCCCCCGAGCACGGCAAGGATCTCGTCTCCCCACCGTTCCAGCCGGATAGGCCCCATTCCCCGGCAGGTTCCGAGCTCGGCGAGCGTCATCGGATTCCGCTCGGCGATCCCGATCAGCTCCTTGTCGTTGAGCACCACGTAGGCCGGCACGGCATCCTTGCGAGCGACCGACGAGCGCCAGGCGCGCAGCGCCTGCTCGCCGGGGCCTCCCGCCGATGCCCCCGCGCTGCCAGCGGGCTGCCGGGCATCGCCTCGACGTCGATCCCCGGACGACTTGCGGCCTGCAGTACCCGGAGCGGCTCGCGCCACAGGCGCAACATGAGGGGCGGTGCCGTCGAGCTCGGCCAGGAACGGCGAGGGGGCAGACCGATCGGCAAGCACCACGCACTGGGTCCCGGCCCGGGTGAGGGCAACGTGGAAGACCCGGCGCTCGCCCTCGACGTCCTCACTCAGACGATGCGGAAAGAGGCCAGCAGATGCACCGATGATGAGCACGTGGCCCCACTCCTTCCCCTTGATCCGGTGCACGGTCGACAGCTCGACACCGGGGCCCTCGGCCGGGGGCCGGCCGAGCACCTCTCGGAGCCAGTGCGCAAAGGTCGCCGCATCAGGATGCAGCGTGGCGATCGACTCCAACGCCGCCAGGTCGTCGGCGTGGGTAGAACGGTCGGCCCCGGCTCGCGAGGCATCGAGGGTGTCAAGAGTGGCGTCTAGTCCGATCCCCACGCGAACGGCGCGGAGTGCCGCGGCCGTCGACTGGGCCGCGGCCTTGGCGATGACATCGAGGTCATCGGCGTAGGCGATGAGTTTGGGCACGTCGCGGCCGGTCAATCGACCGGCCAGGCGCCGGATATCGGCCACGGACGTCGTCCGGCTCTTGGTCACCATGTCCACGACCATCGGGGCGATGCCCCGTGATGGACGGCGGATGGTGTCGCGGATGTCCTCGCGGCGGATGGCATCGGGATCGCTACCGATCCGTAGATAGGCGAAGGCCGTGCGGATCCCGGTGCGGGCCAGCACCTGGGTGGTGAGCGGCGTGGTGCACGGCACCCCCGACTCCAAGCAGGCGACCTGGATCGGGAGCAGCGCGGCGTTGACCCGGGCCAGGACGGCGATGTCCGCCACTTCGACACCTGCAGCGTTCCAAGCCTCCAGGATCTCGATCCCACGGCCGGCCAGGGCGTCGGCCGGCACTGTCTCCACCACCACCGGGCCCATGCCGGCGAGCAGCCCTGCGGGCGGGGGACCCGGATCGGTTCGCCCTTCTGGGCTCCGGATCGTCTTGGCCACACGTGCGCGGTTGTAGGAGAGCAGATGGCGGGCCGCGTCGACCACTGCCGGCGGGCATCGGTAGTTGACCTCGAGGGGATGGTCGGCCGCCCCCGGAAAGTAGTCGGCGAAGTCGATGAGGAACTCGGGCGTAGCCCCGGTGTACCCGTAGATCACCTGGTCGTCGTCGCCGACCCCGAAGCAGTCGAATCCCGGTGCCACCAGGAGCCGGATCAACAAGAGGTGAGCTGGCGTCAGGTCCTGGAACTCGTCGACCAGCATGCGGCGGCACCGGGCCTGCGCTGCGGCTCGGACCGACGGGTCCGTGATGAGGACCTCGATTGCACGATAGATCTGCTCGTCGAAGTCGACCTGCCCCCGATCGGCCAGGGCCGCCCGGTAATCAGCGAACCCGTCCGCGATCCCGGACGCGTCCGGATAGGCCTCTTCGGCAGCGTCCGGTGTGACCAGTCCGAGGCGGACGAGG
The DNA here is from genome assembly GCA_903849265.1 of uncultured Acidimicrobiaceae bacterium. Classification (GTDB taxonomy): domain Bacteria; phylum Actinomycetota; class Acidimicrobiia; order Acidimicrobiales; family RAAP-2; genus Bog-756. The sequence goes on along the minus strand of CAININ010000046.1, from coordinate 965 downwards.
GACAACGCAGCCAAGAAGGGCGCAGTGGTGTCGGTGTTGGCCTGGCGCTTCACCTCGAACAGCTCGCCGACGAGGTCGCGCACACCTATCTCGTCGAGCACCCGCAGCGGTCCAGCCGTGGGTGAGCGGTTGCAGATCCACAGAGCGAGGCTGTTGAGGGTGCGGACATGCGGGCCCTCGGCACCGAGCACGTCCGCGGCACGGCTGCGCATCTCCTCGGCTGCCCGGGTGTTGTAGGCAAGGGCGGTCACGACCCCGGGATTGGTGCCGCGACGCACCAAGAGACGGAGCCGTTCGGTGAGCACTCGGGTCTTTCCCGAACCTGCCGGTGCGATCACCCGAGCCGGGCCCGAGGGATGGTCGACCGCGGCCAGCTGGTCCGGGGCCAGGTCGGCATCCGGGTGCAGAGGCGCCGCTGTGAGGAGTCGGCCCGCCTCCGCACTCCACCGGTGGACCACCTTCGTTCCGTCCTCGATCATTGGCGGGTCGGGCGGGCCGCCATCCACCCACCATGGCGTGCCGTCCGCCTCGGTGATGTCGGCTGGGCCGCCCTCGGTGACTCCCTGGTCGGCGAGCAGGCGTGCCAGCTTGCGTCCATGCCACCAGACCAGTTCGCCGTCCCGGGCGTCATAGGCGTTGGCCCACACCAGGAAGTGCAGCCGCTCCCGCCAGAAGGTGAACGCAGGAGTCAGTTCGTACACGGGGCCTTCCGCCCGCTCGGGCTCGCGCAAGGCGTCCGGATCGACGCCGAGCTCGATGACCACTGGCCGGCGTCCGAGCCACGCTCGGTGCAGTGCCTCGACGACTTCGACGACTTCGACCGGGCCGTCGAGCACGCCCGGTCCCACCTCGATCCGGGGGGCGTCCGCCCACCCATCCGGCGCCAGGTCGCCTGCGCCTACCACCACGCTCCTGGCGAGCTCATCAGGTCCGGGAACTGTCACCGTCCCAACCTACCTAGCGGG
>CAININ010000045.1 GCA_903849265.1 uncultured Acidimicrobiaceae bacterium | reverse complement strand
GCGTTCCATGACCGCCCTGATCTCGATCTCGTTCGAGAGATGGTTGGGTTTCTCTACCAGGCCCTGATCGACATCGAGGCCACCGAGGTGATCGGCGCCGAGCCCCACGAGCGGACAGTCACGAGGACCACGAGGCGCAACAGCAGCCGGGCCAAGACCCTGTCAACCAACACCGAGCCGGATTCCGGTGTTCGTCAACGAATGCGAACGGCGTGCAGCACGATGTCGTGCATATGGCCGGCGCCGGCGCCGGCGCCCTCGGTCACGTGTCGTGGTCTGCGCGCATCGACGATGACCTCCCAGTCGTCGATCAGGGACGAGATGTCTTCGAACGATAGGGCTCGTAGCAGAATTCGATTTGCCCAGGTCAGGCCCTACTTCTGGGGGTGACGCCTTCAGGGTCTCACGTGATTTCGCCTGAATCTTCACACGTCCTCAGGCAACTCACTGAGGGTCGATGCGTGCCCCGGGCCTCGCACGGCGTAGCAGACAAAGCATGTTTCTGTATCAGATTGTAGATACATCACGGCATGTTCCTGTAACATATTGTAGGTCATGACAAGGAGAGACTGATGGCAAGCACCGAGCAAGAGGATCGGAAGAATCGTCGTTCGACGGCACGGAATCGTGACCGAATCCTGCGGAGCTCCGAACGGTTCTGGCGACCTTCTAATCTCGAACTGGCAACGTCGACGGCACAGCACCTGATGACGCTGCTCGTCCGTGATGGCGAGCTGCGTCACGTGCGCAAGGGGCTCTACTGGCGCGGCATCAAGACCGCCTTGGGGATGAGCCCACCTCCCCCCAGTGCGCTGATCTCCGAGATTGCCGGTTCTGACGGGGTGGGTCCCGCCGGCTTGTCCGCCGCGAACCACCTGCGACTCTCGACGCAGGTCCCACGGCGGAGCATCATCGCCGTGCCATTTCGGGCGCCAAGCGACACGGCCGCTGTGACGTTCGTGTCGCGCGCCGCACGGACGGGGAGGCGCACAGCTCGCTTGAACGCGTCTGAGGTCGCGCTGCTCGAGACGCTCGATGGCTGGGACCGTGTGATCGAGGTGCCGATGTCGGAGGCCTGGGATCGCTTGGGTGGCCTCATCGCTGATGGGACGATGCGATCTGAGCGCCTGTGCACGGCGGCGCGTACCGAGCCGGGGTCAGTGCGAACCAGGCTGGCCGCTCTCTTGACGGACGCAGGGTTACCCGAGTTCGCCATCTCGGTGCCCAGTGCTGATGCACGAACAGCAAAGGGTGCCTTGGTCGGCGTCCCCGTCGGTCGATGACGAGCGCTGAACCGCAGGGCCGCAAGCCCTCGTGGAGAGAGTCCGACGTCAGGCAGTTCGATGCCACCGTGCTGGTCGCGGCGGAATCTCTTGACGTTCAGCCTCTCGCCGTCGAGAAGGACTACTGGGTCTGTCGAGCGCTCCGAGCCGTCGAGGAGCGGCGCCCAAACGAGGTCGTCTTCAAGGGCGGTACCAGCCTCGAGAAGCTCCGGATCATCCAGCGCTTCTCTGAAGATCTCGACCTCTTGTTAGTGATTGACCTGCCGAAGCTCAAAGACGCGAAGCGTGTGATGAAGGATCTGTGCGAAGTCGCAGCCCAAGACCTCCAAGGTGAACTCACGGACAGGAAGAGTGGTGGCATCGATGGCGCTGCCACCCAGAAGGCTTTCGTCAATCCACCACTGGTGCACACGGAGGAAGAATCGACTGCTCTCGCCGAGAACCGCCGGATCCTTCTCGAGTTCGGTCAGGCAGGCAGCGACAATCCTTCAGAGCGACGGCCAGTCGAATCGCTCCTCGCTCAGACCCTGCGCGGCGGTGACGGTTCTGTAGAGGTGGACGCCTTCTGGGATCTCGAACAATTCGATACGCGCATCCTCCACCCCGGGCGCACGCTGCTCGAGAAGTTGCTGCGAGTCAACAACTTCGCCGTGAGAGCAGATGGCGACGAGCACGGCTGGCCCCGGATCGGTCGTCAGTTCTACGATCTCTGGGCCTTGTTGGGGTCATCGGAGGTGCTTGCCTTCCTGAAGGACAGAACACAGGTCATGCGCATCTATGACGACTGTCGTCGAGTCTCCATCGGGTATGGATCCGATGAGGAGGTGCCAAGAGGCGGCTTCGCTTCGTGCGCCCTGTTCGACCCGACGTGGCCAGGGGCCGAACGGCTACGAGACGAGCACGATGCCACCATGAGGGATCTGTACTACGGCGACGCTGAGCTGGCACCAACCTTCGATGATGTCGTTGAACGTATTCAGGAACACCGAGAACTTCTCGTCATTGTGGCGTAGTCGAGTCGCCCGCTCGGCTCCCTCGATGTCACGGCACGCACAGACTGCCTCGGCGCTCCAGCCGTTGAATGTTGCTAACTGGTAGGGCTCAATTCTATTACGAGCCCTGATCCATCAGCGGCGGGGGGCGACCTACGTCGTTCGTTGTGCCGGTCCCCACCGAGTCCAGCCGGCTTGGACCAGCGCCGTGACGACCACGACGGCCAGGATCATCGGCACCGGGCCGAGCTCTGATCGGAACCGCTCGTTTTCGCCGATCTCGATCAACGAGGTGGTGGCGAAGGCGTAGACCGTGGTGCACCACAAGACGGCCAGGGTGCCGGCTGCCGCTGGGTCGCTCCGCCGCCGGCGCCAGACCAGGATCGGCACGCCCAACCCAGACAGCACGTAGGTGGCGATGGCCAGGTGAGACAGCCATGCCGTGTTGTGCCAGCCCCGGGTGAAGACCACGAATCCAGGAGCGGGATTCTGGGACGGCTGCAAGTCGACGTAGCGGTCGTAGGGGCGCGAGTAGGTCCGAGTCGGCGGCCAGTTGGGCGAGTCGGTGAAGTTCTGGTCGGTCCCGGTCATCCAAACTCCGACCGAGTTGAGGACATCGTCGAGGTACGCGTGGGGATGGGCCTGGATCCACGCCAGGTCGTCGTGGAGATACTTGGACGAGATGGCGATGTAGAGCGGGTTGTTGAAGTTCGTCGAGCCATTCGCCTTGTGGAGGGCGCCCACAGCGGCCAACGGGCTCGGCACGGCCCGGACGTAGCGGGGCGAATAGACCTCCGGACCCGAGAACGGCGTCACCGAGGCCAGCGCGCTCAGGCGTCCCTGGCGTTGGAGCGCGGCGATCTGGCCGGAGGGTGCGTGATAAAGGACGTTGCGGGCCAGGTTCATGCCGAGCCAACTGCTCGTGGTGGTCGTACCGAACAGGACGTAGTCCTTGACGGTCCAGGTCATCAGCAGCAAGAGCGGGACGGCTGCTACGGCCAGCACCGTGCGCCACTGCGTGCGCAGCACCACCAGGACGATGGCCCCGGCAAGCAGGAACCACTCGAGCTGATACGTGCTGTCGATCAGCACGACCGCTGCATAGGCGCAGAAGAACCCGACCCCGTACCGTGCACGCGAGGTGCGCAGGAACCGGATGAGACACCAGGCCGCAAATGTCCCGAAGGCGGCGGTGGGGTAGGCGTAGTTCAGCCAGTTCTCATAGAGGAGGTAGGCCGGCGAAGCCACGACGAAGACCAGCGTGACGGTGCACGCCGCCCACCGGGGCACCCGCAACTCCACCATCACCAGATAGGCGCTCAGCACCATGGTCAGGCCGAGCAGGAGCGCGCAGAGGACTTCGACCGGGCTCCGCATCCCGTCGGGAAGCTTGAGCAGAACGCCGGAGTAGAGGTTGAACAGCGGCGGCTGGCTATTGAGGTGCCAGACGCTCGTGAGCAGGTCGCCCTTGAGCAGAGGGACGTCGAGCAGCTGCCACATGTCGGTCAACGGCGTGCCTCGGATGACGCTGGCGTCGTAGCGCACACCGGCGATCGCCCCCCACGTCCTCGAGGCGGCATACGCCACCACGAGCACAACGATGGGCACGACCCGTCGCGCTTCGAACCTGGGTGCCTCGAACCATGGGGCCGCGAACCAGCGAGCAGGGTTTGCGTCCATCGGCACCGGGTTCTGTCCGGGGTCGACCGGGTTCTGTCCGGGGTCGACGGGACCTGGCTCGGTCGTGGCCGGTTCGGCGACGGGCGGCCCCGGGACGGTCATATCGGGAACTGTAGTGAGCGCACGACGAACATCACTGCCCAGCCGGAACGGAGGCGCTCAGGACGCACGCCGCGGCCAGTCCCGGATCGGCAGTCACCGCAGCTGAGGTGGTGCAGCCGGCGAACGCTCCCTGGGAGAGGACACGGGGCAGACCGATGGCGCCACGCACGGCCCACACCCACGCGTCGGCCTGGTGGACCGGCCCGACACCGAGGGCGGCGGTGACGTACGCAACCGCAACCGGAACTGACCGGCCTTGCAGCGCTGTCGGCCAGGTGGTCTCCGAGGGGATGACGATGGTGGTGGTACCCCAGTCGTGCAGGGCCAGCCGGAGACGGGCGGACTCGGCCAGTGCCCCGGTCGGCAGTGGCAGGAACCCATCGGACAGGTTGACAAGATCGAACGCGGCCCGAGCATCGGACCGTTGACTCGGTGTCGGATGGGCCGGCGGGTCCGGGGTGATGCTGCCGCCACCGTTCAGCGAGTAGCGCAGCGATCCGGTGGCCTGCCAGGTCATCGGCGCCCGCAGGCCAGAGGACGCGAACGGGTAGGTCAGCATCACGTCCGAAGGCGCCACATCGTGGCCGATGGTGGCGAACCACGGGGGGACGTCGACGGGCCGGGTGGTGAACGGCAGTCGGTAGGCGGCGGCGATCGGCACCAGCGCCAGTGCGGCTAGGGCAAGTGCAGCCAGGGTGGCGAGGCGGGGCCGGGTCATG
>CAININ010000044.1 GCA_903849265.1 uncultured Acidimicrobiaceae bacterium | reverse complement strand
GTCCAAAGCGGATCAGTTCATGCGACGCCTGCTGCGCGTACCTGAAGAGCGCAAGCCGGTACCTGAATCGGATACCCATCGGATCTTCGGCGCCTCGATCCTGTTGTCGGCTACACGGTGCTTGCTCAGCTACATCGTGCTCCCGATTCTGCTGCCGGCCATCGGGCTTGCCAAGGGTGTCGGCCCCTACATCGGGATCCCGATCGGCGTGCTGGCCCTCACGTTCGACTTCTTGGGTATCCGGCGGTTCTGGCTGGCTGACCACCACCAGCGGTGGCTGTTCACGGCCATCTACGCCGTAGTCGGGGCCATGGTGCTCACGTTGCTCATCGTGGACCTCGTCGACCTCTTCGGCTGACGGTTGACGGTTCACGACTGACGGTTGACGACTCACGGGCCACCACAGCCTTGTGAAAAGGGATGCCCCACCGGGTTTCCCCTGGGTTCGTCAAGGGGTGACGATCGGGAAGTTCCGGTCGGGCATCTCGATGACTGCGAGCAGGCGGCCGATCACCTCGAGATCCCCTTCGTGGCCGATCTGGTCCAATCCGGCACCGATCAGGACGCCGAGCATCTGGCCCTTCTCGAGGACCAGCGTGAGGTCTGCGGGGTCTCCCCCCTCGACGATGACCCGATGGGTGAGCACCCCGTTTCCGAGCGTGGCCCGATGCGTGACGCCGAGGTCGGTGAACCGCCAGTCCACACTGAGGCGCTCGTGCCAGGCACGGGGCCCGTCGATCCGGATGGCGATCGCATCGAGCAACTGCTCCACTGTCAATGCAGCCAGGAGCTCGACGGAGCCCATGTCTGGCGGAGATGCGGTGATTCCATTTCGCAGCTCGAGGGCACCCATCAGATAGAAGTTCCGCCAGGTGCCGTTCTCCGATCCGTATGCCAGTCGCTCGTACACGCCGGCTAGGTGCTCTTTGGCAGCCGTATTGTCCGGGTCGGCGAAGACCACCCGGTCGAGGAGCTCGGCTGCGAACCGGAGGTCCCCGGCGTCGGCGTAGGCGACTGCCTTGTCGATGACCGCTGCGACTCCTCCCATGCAGTCGACGTAGCGCTTCGATGCCTCGACCGGCGGATGCTGCCACAGGCGGGCCGGGTTTCCGTCGAACCATCCGAGGTAGCGCTGGTAGATCGCCTTGACGTTGTGACTGACCGACCCGTAATAGCCGTGAGTGTGCCATGCCTGGTCGAGGGTCGGAGGCATCACCAGAACTTCCGCTGCTTCGGCGCCGTTGAGTCCGGAGTTCATCAGGCGCAGTGTCTGATCGTGCAAGTAGGCGTAGAGGTCCCGCTGGATCGACAGATACTCCACGACCCGGTCCGATCCCCAGGTTGGCCAGTGATGGGAGGCAAAGGCCACGTCGGTGTCGCCTCCGAACAAGACGGCCGCCTCGTCGAGGTACGACGACCACACCCGGGCGTCGCGGACCACCGCACCGCGCAGCGTCACCAGGTTGTGCAGGTTGCGAGTGGCGTTTTCGGCCATACAGAGGGCTCGCCGGTCCGGAAAGTGGAAGTTCATCTCGGCCGGACACTCGGTCCCCGGGGTGAGCTGAAAGACGATCCGCACCCCGTCGAGCACCTCTTCCTGGCCAGTGCGGGTGATGTCGATGGTCGGCGCCACCAGTCCGATCGATCCGGTCGATGTCGTCATCCCGAGTCCGCAGCCGATCTGTCCGGCCGGACCCTTCTCCAGGGGTACGCCGTACATGAACATGGCCCGGCGGCTCATGGCGATCCCGGCGTACACATTTTCGGCGACCGCCGACTCCATGAATCCGTGCGGGGCGAGGATCGGTACCGGGCCGTCGAGTACGCCGTGCACCCCGCCGAAGTGGTCAACGTGTGCGTGGGTATAGATCACCGCCGTCACCGGCCGTTCGCCTCGGTGGGTCCGGTACAGGGCCAGAGCGGCAGCAGCGGTCTCCGCCGAAATGAGCGGATCGATGACGATGACCCCGGTGTCACCTTCAACGATGGTCATGTTGGACAGGTCAAGGCCTCGCACTTGGTAGATCCCGTCACAGACCTCGTAGAGCCCCTGTCGGGACACGAGCTGCCCTTGGCGCCACAGGCTGGGGTGGGCGGTGTCTGGGCAGTCGGCATCCAAGAAGCCGTATACGTCGTTGTCCCAGACGACTCGACCGGCGGCGTTGGTGATCACGCACGGCTCGAGCGCCCCTACGAAGCCGCGATCGGCATCTGCGAAGTCGGCCCGGTCATCGAACGGGTAGGCGGTGACATCGGCACTGGTCATTCAACGAGTGTGGCAGAAGGCACGCCGGACCGCCGTACTCTGGATGGCAGAGCGATTGCAGGCCCTTCGGGATCTCGGTCCCGATCTCGCACACGAGGAGACACATGCTTACCGTCGGACTGAACCACGTGGCCACGCTTACCAACGACGCCCACCGGCTCCACGCCTTCTACCAAGAGGTGTTCGAGGCCGAGGTGCTCCGCGACGCCCCTGAAATCGAAGGCGAAGACGCAGTCCGGCTCTCCATCATCAAGATCGGGCCCCACACAGAGCTCAACGTGTTCCAGATCGAGGGCAACACCGAGGCCGACCGTCAGGTGCCGGGGTTCGAACGAGGACGGCTGGACCACTTCGGACTGCAGGCTGCTTCGATCGAGGCGTTCGAGACGATCCGCGACCGACTCATCGCCCGGGGTGCCGCTGACTCGTTCGTCACGGACTTCGGGCAGATGCTCAGCGTGTTCTTCCGGGACCCCGACGGGCTCGAATGCGAGGTCTGTGTGGCCAATCCCGACGCCGTGCCCGGTGTCGGCAACCCCCCGGGCACCCCGGCGGCCCGGTACGTCATCACCGACCAGTAGCCGCAGCGGTCACTCACCTGCTCGAAGGCGCCTACTCGTCCCCTGCCGTGCGTATGGTGACGTACGCAACGGGAGGGAGCCACCGATGAGCGGTGCAGTCGTAGTTCGGGGTCCGGCGACACAAGAGGCATGGGGCCTGGTGCGCTCCATGCTCGACGACATGGCCGACATGGTTCGTACCGAAGCGCAGACCGAGCTCGAGCTGCTCGAAGGATTCCGAGTCCTGGGCCGGGTCACCGCGCTGTGCGCCGAGCTGTCACTCGATGTCGATCCGGAGGCACCTTGGTTCTTCTCCATGAACACCGAGGCGCGCCTGGTGGGTGGCCCGAACCCGGACGGCGAATACCACCTGAGCATGATCGATGGCGCCCGGCGCTACCGGGTCTCGGGACTGCGGGGTACGGCCACGTATCTCGGGTTTCAGGTACTGGCCGGGCGAGGTCTGACACCCCGGCGGATGGCGACCTACGTGTCCGACTACGACCTCGCACTCGATGGTGACGGCCGGTTCACCTTCGTGCTGTCACAGATCGAACCATCCGTCGCCGAGCTGCAAGGAGCACAGTGGGTCTCGATTCCCGGCGACGCCTCGGCGATCGTGGTGCGCCAATACGTGTCAGACCGTGCTGTAGAGCAGACAGCCGAGCTGGCAATCGAGTGCATCGACCCGGTGGGTACTCCAGCGATCCCTAGCGACGGCGCAATCGCCGAGCAGTTCACGGCAATGGCCTGGACCATCGCCAAGTTGATGACCCTGCACCGGACCGTCCTGCCTGAGGCAGTCGAG
>CAININ010000043.1 GCA_903849265.1 uncultured Acidimicrobiaceae bacterium | reverse complement strand
GCCGACCAGTGCCTCGCACAACAAGGTCGGATCACACCGGACCACGCGTCCAGCGCTGTGCTCCGGGTCCGTCCAGGACCCTGCCGGGCTGACCACCACAGACGGAACGTCACCCAGGTAGGTGTTCACCACCTTGGACGCCCACCGATCCCCGAGACGCAGCGCCACATCGGGACGATGGCTGGCAGCAAACCCGGGGGCCCGCAGGATGGAGTCCGCTGCCGCGACCACCACCCCAGCCCCACCACGGAGACCCGAACGAGGTTCGGCCAGCACAGGCCACGACAACGCCTCGGCAAGTCGCAGGACGGCATCAGGTGGACCACATCCGGACCCAGCGACGATGACCCCGCGCACCCCGGGGGCCACGCCCGCCTCGGTGATCAAGTCGACAACCAAGTCGCCATCAGGCGCCGTCGGGCCGGCATCCACCTGGTGCCACGGGACACCGCCGGGCCGTCCTTCGGGAATGCCACCAGCGTCCGCGTCTCCCAGGAGGGGCTCCCGGAACGGGAGGTTGAGATGCACTGGGCCGGGTCCCTTAGGCCCGGACATCGCCTCGGCCACCGATCGGGACCCGATCGAGCGCCACGCGGACCGTGCTCCTTCGTCGGGCACGCCCGTATCGACGAACCACCGCACCGATCGTCCATACAGGTCTCCCTGGTCGATGGTCTGCGGGGCACCCACGTCGCGCAGTTCGGGCGGGCGGTCGGCCGTGCAGACGAGCATCGGCACACCAGCCAGATCGGCTTCGACCACCGCGGCATGGAGCTCGGCTGCTGCGGTGCCGCTCGTGACCACGACCACCGCAGGCTGGCCCGTGGCCATTGCGATCCCGAGAGCCGTGAACCCAGCTGACCGCTCGTCGAGGCGTACGTGCAACTCGAGCCGAGACTCAGCCGCCACGGCCAGCGTCAGGGGCGTCGACCGGGATCCCGGACACACCACCGCATGGGTGACCCCGGCCCGCACCCACTCGTCGACCAGGGTGGCGGCAAACGCGGCCTGTCGGTCGCCATCGCCAGGGACTTGATGGGACGTCGGTACGCTCACTGGCACAACCTATGTCCCCATCTGCCGTCGCTCGTCCCAGTGCGGGACCCAGTTCTCACTCCGTCCTCCACGTCCGCCGAACGGGTAATGGTGCGCCTCTGGTCCTGGCGCACGGATTCACCCAGACGGGCCAGGTCTGGGGAGGGATCGACGCCGACCTGGCCAGCGACCGCACGGTGCTGGCCGTGGATCTCCCCGGCCACGGCAGCTCGTCCGGCGTCGCCGCCGATCTGCCCGCTGGCGCCGATCTGCTGGGGGCAGCCGGCGGGACTGCCGACTATCTCGGCTACTCCATGGGGGCCCGGTTCTGTCTGCATCTGGCCCTGGCCCGTCCGGACCTGGTCCGCCGGTTGATCCTGGTATCGGGCACCGCAGGCATCGAAGATCCCGTCGCACGGGCCGATCGGCGCCAGGCCGACCGAGCGCTGGCCGAACGTTTGGACCCGTCGGACGGCGGACCTCCCGAGGACACGGTCGCCGAGTTCCTGGAACGCTGGATGACCAACCCGATGTTCGGGGCGGTGCCGGCGGCGGCTGCTGGCAAGGAGGAGCGTATGAAGAACGTCGCCGCCGGGCTCGCCTCGAGCCTGCGACTGGCCGGAACCGGCACCCAAGCGCCGCTGTGGGGTCGCCTGTCCGAGCTGACCGTGCCCGTGCTGGTCATCACCGGCGAGCGAGACGCCAAGTTCGCGGACTTCGGTCGCCGGTTGGTGGCCTCGGTCAGCGGAACGGCTACCCATGTGGTGATCGAGGACGCCGACCACGCCCCGCACCTCCAGCACCCGGCCGAGGTGACGGCGGCGGTGCGTGCATTCCTCGCCGACCAGGACGCCGAGTGACGCCAGCATCCCGGGCCACATCAGGCGATCTTCGGGATGCCGACCAAGGTCGCCCAAAGTGCGAGCGCGAGCAGCGCACCGAACACCAGTTGCAGCCGGCCGGTTGCCGCCAGAACGGGTAGCAGGGCTCGGCCCTCAGCATCACCGAGCGCCAGCCGAGAAGGGGCAACGGCCAACGGGACCGCAGCCACCGGAACGAGCAGCGCCACCGGCCACGGGCAGTGGACCACCCCGGCCACAGCCAGAAGTCCCCAGACAGCGACGGCCACGAACGGCAACCCCACGCAGGCCACGTAGCACCACCCTCCGGCTTGCCGGCCGATCCGCACCGCCAGGGTGCGCTTGCCGGAGACGATGTCGGTGCCGATGTCGCGGAGGTTGTTGGCCAACAGCAGGGCCGTGGCCAACAGGCCGACCATGACTGCCGCCAGCCACACCTGCCACACCCCGAGGCGCAGGGTCTGGACGTAGTAGGTCCCGACCGTCGCCACCAGGCCGAAGAAGACAAAGACGAAGACCTCGCCCAGGCCGGCATAGCCATACGGGCGGGGGCCGCCGGTGTAGAACCAGCCCGCCAGCAGGCAGGCCGCGCCCACCAGCAGGATCCACCACGACGTGGCCCAGGCCAGGCCGAGGCCGACCACGCCAGCCACGGCGAAGGCCAGCAGCGCTGCCCGCTTGACCGCCCCTGGCGAAGCCAGCCCACTCGCGGTCAGGCGCACGGGGCCGACCCGGGCATCGTCGGTCCCTCGGATCCCGTCCGAGTAGTCGTTGGCGTAGTTGGTGCCGATCTGAATGGCCAGCGCCACGATCAGCGCACCTAGAGCGCACCACCAGGCATCGATCTTCGGCCCGGTAGCGACTGCCGTGGTGAGTCGTGCGGCCGAGGGCAACGAAAGCAGATGTCTCGGGTGGGCTGCCGCGGTCGCCACCACCACCGGGACGATGGCGGCCGGAAGGGTGCGGGGTCGTGCACCCAGCCACCACTTCTTCACCGGCCCAGGTGCAGGTGGCGGGGTGCCGTCCGGCCCGCCTCCGCTCACGGGCGGCGGGGGAAGCGGCCGAAGTCGGGTTGGCGGTGCTCCTGGAAGGCGTTGCGGCCCTCCTGGCCCTCTTCACTCATGTAGAAGAGCATCGTGGCGTCGCCGGCGAACTGCTGGAGCCCGGCCAGCCCGTCGTCGGCGGCGTGCAGTCCGCCCTTCAGCATGCGCAGCGCGAGTGGCGACAGCGACAGCATCTGACGGCACCACGCCACCGTCTCGGCCTCCAAGTCGGCCAGCGGCACGACCTCGTTGACCAGGCCCCACGACAGGGCGGTGGCGGCGTCGTATTGGCGGCAGAGGAACCAGACTTCCTTGGCCCGCTTGAGCCCGATGGACCGGGCCAGCAGGCTGGCTCCGTAGCCGCCGTCGAAGCTGCCGACCTTGGGACCGGTCTGTCCGAATCGGGCGTTGTCGGCGGCGATCGTGAGGTCGCACACCAGGTGGAGGATGTGTCCGCCACCGATGGCGTATCCGGCCACCATGGCGACGACCGGCTTCGGCAGCCTGCGGATCTGGATCTGGAGGTCCAGCACGTTCAGCCTGCCGATCCCCTGCTGGGCCACAGCGTCATCGCCGATGTAGCCGTCATCGCCGCGGATCTTCTGATCGCCCCCGGAACAGAACGCGTCCGGCCCCTGGCCGGTGAGGACGATCACTCCGATGGACGGATCGTCGCGGGCCACGTTGAAGGCGTCGCTCAGCTCGAACAGGGTCTGCGGCCGGAAGGCGTTGCGCACTTCAGGTCGGCAGATGGTCAGCTTGGCGATGCCGTCAGCCACATCCATCCGGATGTCGCGGTAGTCGCCACGAGACTCCCACTCCGGCAGCGCAAGATCGCGAAACCGGTCCACCGGATCGATCGGCGGTCCGGTGATCACCGTCTCCGCCTGCGCTTCCCCTGCACTTGTGCCACCACCGTCTTGCCCGGCTGCAACCATTCGACCAATCACTCCTAGAGTCGCTACTCGTATGGTCGCCTAGGCTACCCGTATGGGTGAGTTAGTAGCGCTCGATCTGCTGGCCGGACCCGGCTTCGTCGATGCACTCCAGTCAGCGTGGGACGCCGGTGATGCCGTGCTGCCTCTCGACACCAGGCTCCCGAAGGCGGCCACGGACCTCCTCCTCCAAGACCTGCGCCCCGCTCGGGTGGTCTCCTCGGACGGATCCCACCGCCTCGAGCGCGCCGTCCCGACCGAACCGGGGGATGCGCTGGTGGTGGCGACCAGCGGAACCACGGGCGAGCCCAAGGGCGTAGTCCACACCCATGCGTCCATAGCAGCGTCGGCCGTCGCCACCTCCGCCGCACTCGATGTCGACCCCGCCTGCGACCGGTGGGTGGCCTGCTTGCCGCTGGCCCACATCGGCGGGCTCTCGGTCATCACCCGCTCACTGGTCACCGGCACACCGTGCACCGTCCTGGCGCGGTTCGACCCGTCGGAGGTCGAGTCGGAGGCCCGTGTCGGTGCCACGTTGGTGTCGCTCGTCGCCACCGTCCTCGGACGGACCGACGTGTCCGGCTTCCGATCGGTGCTGCTCGGGGGTTCTGCCCCGCCGTCGGCGCTGCCCGCCAACGTCGTCACCACCTACGGCATGACCGAAACGGGCTCCGGGTGCGTCTACGACGGCCAACCCCTCGACGGGGTCGAACTCCGCATCGGCGACGGATCCCTAGGGGCTCTTGGCGAGGTGCTCGTGCGCGGCCCGATGCTGCTGCGGGCCTACCGCGACGGCACCGACCCACGGATCGGCGACGGGTGGTTCCCCACGGGTGACGGTGGAGAGCTCGGGGCTGACGGCACCTTGACGGTGTTCGGGCGTATGGCCGAGGTGATCGTCACCGGGGCCGAGAAGGTGTGGCCGAAGCCGGTCGAAGACGTGCTGCTCGAGCACCCTGACGTCGCCGAAGCTGCGGTGTGGAAGCGCCCGGACCCGGTGTGGGGAGAGCGGGTCGTCGCCTGGGTCGTGCCGGTCCCCGGCCGACCGGAGCCCCGGCTCGAGGTCCTGCGCGAAATGGTGGCCGAGCGCATGGCCCGGTGGGCAGCACCCCGCGAGCTGGTCGTGGTCAATGCCCTTCCGAAGACGGCCGGAGGAAAGGTCAAGCGCTCCGGACTCGAGTGACGGGGTCGGCACTTCGGCCGGACGGTGCGGCGTGTCGACTGGGGTTGTCTCGGAACTCCTAGGAGAGAGAGCCGCTGGCCATGCAGAGGGATCCGCCGTCGACCACAAGGGTCTCTCCGGTGATCCACGAGGCGGCGTCAGAGCACAGGAACAGCGCAGCGTTGGCGATGTCTTCGGGCTCCCCTAGACGTCGGGTCGGGAGCCGACCTGAAATTTTCTCCTCCCCTGCCTCCCAGAGCGCCTGCGCCAACTGGGTCTTGACCAGGCCCGGGGCGATGGCGTTGACCCGGACCTTGGGGCCCAGCTCGCCGGCCAGCTGCTTGGTCAGGTGGATGACGGCGGCCTTGGTCACGTTGTACCAGCCGATACCGCCTTCGACGGTGAGCCCGCCGATCGATGCCAGATTGAGAACGGTCCCTCCGTGCTCGGACATGCCGGCGCGCCACGCCGCCTGCGTCCATTCGAGGTACCCGGACTGGTTGACCCGGACGGTCTTGTCGGCCCGTCCCTGGTCGATGTCGATCATCGGTCCGTAGTACGGGTTCGTGGCCGCGTTGTTGACCAGGATGTCGACCCGGCCGAATCGCTCGACGGTGGCGGCCACGCAGGCGGCTGCCTGTTCGGGGTCACCGGCGTTGGCCACCGACCATGCAACCTCGCCAGAGCGCTCGCCTCGAGCGGCCTCGATCGCCTCGGCGGACTCCGTCAGGCCGTCGGCTCGCCGCGACGAGAGCATGACCGAGGCGCCGGCGTCGACGAAGGCCTGGGCGATGGCCCGGCCGATCCCCCGTGAGCCCCCGGTGACCAGGGCTGTCTTTCCGTCGAGTCGCAGTTCCATGGCTGAGCACACTATCGGCGGCCCACCGACACGAGGCGTCTCACGGGTCCCGGCGTCCAACCGATCCATGCCGGAAATCCAATTCTGTCACCGGGACTTCACGTGACGTTTACCCTGCGTACACCCTCTTTTTGACATGCTTGTCAGGAGTCCACGCATCGGTCACACTGACCTCCGACGGCGGCGGGGATCCACCCTGCTCGAGCGAGGACATCCGGTGAAACGCGCAGCTTCCAAGGTCTTCGTCGCTCTGGTCTGCGCCGGGGTCCTCGTGGGCGCGCTCCCGTCATCACCGGCGGGAGCCACCGCTGTCCTCGCCACTCCAACCGCCGTCCGGGTGACCCCGGGCGTCGGAGGTATCACCGTGTCCTGGAACCCCGTTGCCGGCACGCTCGTCAACTATGCGGTCTCGTCTACTCCGCCGGGCGCGTCCTGCACCGCGGTCAATGCGTCTTCGTGCGTCATCACCGACACGTCATCGACCCGCTACACGTTTTCCGTGGTGGCTTCGGCGCCGAACCTGAGCCCCTCACTCCCCTCCCCTGCGACTCCGGCGCTCGCGCCTCGGCTGGTGCTGGTCCTGGCGGGACAGTCCAACGCCAACGGGTATGAGTCGTATGCGGTCGACCCGGTGACAAAGATCAACTACATGGCCGCTCCCTATGCGAACGGCGCCGACACCCACGGCCTGATCACGTGGCTCCCGTGGTCCGAGATCCAGGGGGCCGGCGGCACCCCGGTGCCGCTCGACTCTCCCCAGCAGATCGGGACCCCGCCGAACACGACGACCATCTTCGGCCCCGAACTCGGACTTGCCCGCCAGATCTGGGCCGACACCGGCCGGCCCGTCACCATCGTCAAGGCCGCGTACACGGGGACGGCGATCGCCACCAACTGGAACCCGAGCAAGAAGGGCAGCATCCCCAACGGCTTGTTCGGCGGCATGGTCACCAAAGTCCAGGCAGTCATGGCCGCCGACGCTGCAGCCGGCCAGTTCGACGTACTCGGCGGCTTCTACTGGTACCAGGGTGAGTCCGAGACCACCCACACCGGATGGGCGCGTGCGTATCAGGCCCACCTGCAGAAGCTGGTAGCCGCCGTGCGAGCACAACTTCCGATGAGTCCGACCGCACCGGTCGTGCTGGCCAAGGAGGACTTGAGCGGGTACATCGCCTATATGGACTCCATCGGGATCCTTTCGCCCGGCAAGAAGGCCGCGTACCTGGCAGGCAACGCCACTGTTCGGGCCGCCGATGACTGGGCGGCGGCAAACCTGCCCGATGTCGTCGAGACCGACACCTTTCCCCTCGAACGCGCTGCGCCGCTCTACGTCCACCTCGACAACGTCGGTCAGCTGATCCTCGGTTCCCGGTTGGCGCAGGTCAGCGAAAGCCGACTGCCCTGATCGTTCTGCGCTGAGGCTGCGGCTGCGGCTAGGGCTGCGCTGCGGCTAGGGCTAGGGCTAGGGCTGGGGCTGAGGCCAGGGCTGCGGCTGCGGCTGCGGCTGGGTCGGAGTGCTCAAGGTGCCTCATCGGCTGGCCGATACCAGTGAAACAGAGGTCCGGGTTGCATCCTGGACCGAACTCCTGAGGGATTCCGGTCCACGGGTCGATGACCCGGACAGCCGGGCCAGATGCGAGGAGGCGTGGTGGCCCAGTCCGTGCAGCAACGGTGGTACCGGAAGGCGGCGCTCCTGCTGGCGTGCACCGGAACGGCACTGCTTGCCGCCGGACCCGTCGGTGCCTCACCTGGCAATGCGCTGACCCTCTACGACGCGAGCGCTGATGGTGGCGGCAGCGACGCCGCCGGCACGATCGAGTCGCAGTCCTTCACCACCGGAGCAGACCCGGTAGCCGTGACCTCGGTCTCCACGGTCATCCGGGATGCGGCAACGTGCAACTGCTACGCCAGCCCGACCACCTACGGCCTCGCCATCGCCGTCGACGCCGGGGGGCAGCCAGGAGCCACCGTGGGCGTGGTCACCTCTGCACAGACCGACGGCCCCTGGTCGAATCAGACCGATGCGTTCCCGCTCACCACTCCCATCAGCCTGGCCCCCGACACCACCTACGACCTGGTCATGACCATCGGAGCCGGAACGCTGATCTGGAAGACGGGAGCACCACTGACCACCGGGGTGACCCCGATGCCGACGTTCACCGCCCAACAGTCCGCTGACAGCGGTGCCACCTGGTCGGTCCTGACCGGAACCCACTTCAACATGGCCGTCTCCGGCATGACCGTGGTCGCCACCCAGGCCGGGGCCTTCACCCCCACGTCGGGGGTGGTCGGCACCACCGCCACCCTCGTCGCCCCCACGGCCACCACCCCGGGGTCCTGGTCCTACGTCTCCTCGGACCCCACGGTCGCATCGGTGTCGGGCTCGACGATCGACTATGTGGCGGCCGGATCCGCCACCATCTCGGCCACCTTCACCCCGACCTCCCCTCTGGTCGACTCCGGTGCCACGGCCACCACCACGGCCACATCTCTCGTTCCCAGTGCGCCAGGTCCGCCCACGGCCGTGGTGGCTACCGCCGGCGACGGCACGGCAACGGTGGCCTGGACTGGGCCGGCTTCCGTCGGAACTGGTCCCTTGACGGGGTACACGGCCTCTTCTGAGCCACCCAGTGCCGGGTGCACGGCGACCCCACCGACCACGTCGTGTCAGGTCACCGGATTGATCGACGGGACCTCGTACTCCTTCGCCGTCCGGGCTGAAAATGCCGTCGGCCCCGGACCTGTGTCCGCCTCGAGCATCACGGTCACCCCAACTGCCGTTCCCGTTGTGCCGACGAGCGCAACTCCGGCACCTCCGGCACCTCCTGCAACTCCGGCGGTGCCTGCAGCCGCGCCGACTGCTCCTCCCCGACTGCCCATCCCTGCTCCTCCCGCCGGCCCTTCGCCGGCTCCCCCGTTGGGTCTGACCGCCGCTTCCGCCGCTTCAGCCGCTGCATCCACTACGGGAGGAGCCCCGCCAGGTCTTGGGCTGGTGCCCGCTAGTCCCACCGAGCCGAACGCACATCCCCGTTCAATGGCGCCCACCATCGAGGCGTGGCCGATGGCCGTCACCGCTCACCTAGCGACAAGCAACGTCTTCGGCGATGCCGAGGGTGATCAGCTCGTCGTCCAAGCCGACCTCTCGGCCGGGAGCAAGGTAGCCGGGTCGGTCGTGCAGCTGTCCGGAGTAGGTCTGGAGCCCGGAAGCATCGTCCAGGTCTCCGTCCACTCATCTCCCACCATCCTCCTCACCCAACGGGTGGGGTCGACCGGCCGGTTCTCGGGAACCACACGGCTCCCCCCAGGACTGACACCGGGCGACCACGTGCTCCTCACCACCGGGACAGCCAACGGCCAGGGGATCGCCGTCGTCGGGACCTTCGCCGTGGACGGCGACGGCACGGCAACTCATGTCGCCCAGCCGGCCGTCCTCGACGGGTACACCGGGCCGGCCGACCCCAGGCTGGTGCGTGCCCTCCGGTACGACCTGCCGGTCTACGACCCTGCCGCCCACCCGATGACCACGATGGGCCTTGCCGTCGTCGGTGTCTCGTTCCTGGCTCTGGCTGGCGCGGCCGGCATCGGTGCACTCGGAGTCCACGCCGGGCGTCCCGAATCTCTGACCGAGCAGTCCGAGCGACCACGGTCGAGCGGGCATCGGAGTCACAAGTCAGGAAGCCTCGGATCAGCGGCGACCAAGAAGCTCAAGCGTGTCGACCTCGACCGCGATGCATGGGGCGATCGGAGCCCGACATGGCGGCTCCCCGGGACTGACCGCGCCGACCGCTTCAGTGCCTCGGCTCCGATCGCCGCCGGCCGCTGGTCTGCCTTGGCTCCGCGGGTCATCGGGGACGGAGTGTGGGCCCGTGCGGTCTTCGGCTCCGGCGGATTCGCACTCTGGCTCCTGGGCCTGTTGGTCGGGGTGACTGCAGGGTTGGCTGGCGGTGGCTCGGTCGTTCCCTCGTTCGCCTTCATCGTGGCCATGGTCGTCCTCGGCATCCTCGATGCCGGATCCGGGGCACTGGCATGGATCGGCTGGACCGGCATCGCCGTGGCCTCCGGCTCCATCCGCAGCTGGCCCGACGTCCTCTTACTCCTCGGCATGGCTGTTCTCAGCGTCGCCGTCTCCCTCCTCTGTCATGTCATCCGACCACTCCGCCGCAAGATCACCGATCGGTTCGACGAGCGGGTCGAGCGCATCTTCGACTACGTGATGATGCCGCCGATGGTGGCGTTCGCCGCCGGCGCCATGTTCAAGGCCTTGAACGCCCTGTCGGGACTCGTGGTCGCCACTCCCCACGAGATCTCCGTGCTGCGCTGGGTGGTGTGGGGCATGGTGATCGTCCGTCTCGGCATCGAGGACCTCGTGCTCCACCTCTACCCGAAGCGCTCCGAAGCCGTGCACCAGACCAGGTACTCCACGCCACCGCGCTGGCTGCGCGGCACGGCTGCCGCGGTGCGGGCCACCTTGTACGTGGCGATCGGCGCACCATTCTTCGGCTTGGGGTGGGCGCTGGTGCTGGCCGCCGTGCTCCTGTCCCTTCCCCAGGTGCTCAAGATCTTCGAGGACGACCTGCCCAACTCGGCCACCCTGAACAAGTGGCTGCCACGCGGATTGCTGATGTTCTTCTGCACGCTCGTCATCGGGGCCCTGATCACCGCCACTGTCGTCGGGGGCCACCCTGGACCGGCAACGGTGCGGACCACACTGCTGATCGTGCTGCTGCCCGGGGTCGTCCTGGGTGTGGCTGAGCTCTTCGGTCGTGAAGGCGGGAGTTGGAACGTCCGGTCCTGGGTGAAGTGGGAACCAGGTGCCTTGGTCTGGTTGGCCGCCTTCGGCATCGTCTCGGGTCGGCTCGTCCTCGCCAACTGGCTCTAGATCGGAAACGGCGGGCGGCGAGGGGCAGGACAGCCGCACGGCACCCTCAGCCGACGGTGACCGGTACTGTGACCCAGTGGCCTCCCCGAACCGCCTGCACGCCGAGACGAGTCCCTACCTCCGCCAGCATGCCGACAACCCGGTGGACTGGTATCCGTGGGGCGAGGAGGCATTCGCCAAGGCCGCTGCCGAGGACAAGCCGATCTTCCTCTCCATCGGCTACTCGGCCTGCCACTGGTGCCACGTCATGGCGCACGAATCCTTCGAGGACCCGGCCATCGCCGCCCTGCTGACTGCCTCCTTCGTCTGCATCAAGGTGGACCGCGAGGAGCGACCGGACGTCGACGCCGTCTACATGGAGGCGGTCCAGGCGATCACCGGCTCCGGCGGTTGGCCGATGAGCGTCTTCTTGACCCCGGACCGGCGCCCCTTCTACGGCGGCACCTACTTCCCTCCGAACGACCATCCGGGACGGCCCTCGTTCACCACCGTCCTGAACGCTCTCACCGACATCTGGGTCAACCGTCGCGCCGAGGTCGAGGAGCAGGCCGACGAGCTGGCGGAGTCGATCGCCGCCCGCTCCGTCATCGAATCCCATCCGGGGGCACCCTCGCTTCTCGACGGAGTCGGCGGCGCTGTGCCAGACCTCTTGACACCGGCCGTGGCCGAGCTGGCCAGACGCTTCGACCCCGAGTGGGGCGGGTTCGGTGGAGCACCCAAGTTTCCCCAGCCGACCCTGGTCGACCTGGCGCTCCGTCAGGCCCTCCGACTCCAGGGCGCCGACGCCGGTGCCGACGCCGCTGCCGGTGCCGGTGCCGGTGCCGGTGCCGGTGCCGTGCACATGAGCACCCGGACGCTCGATGCCATGGCGGCCGGCGGCATCCACGACCACCTCGGCGGAGGGTTCGCCCGGTACGCCACCGACACCGAGTGGCTCGTCCCCCACTTCGAGAAGATGCTCTACGACCAAGCCGGACTGCTCCGGGCCTACCTGCACGGTTGGCAGGTGACCGGAGACCCCGCCTACCGGGCCGTCATCGACGGCATCACCGGGTACGTGGCCCGGGATCTCACCGCTCCCGAAGGCGGTGTCTTTTCGGCGGAGGACGCCGACTCCGAGGGCGTCGAAGGCAAGTTCTATGTGTGGACCCCGGAGGGCGTCGTCGCCGCCATTGGAGACGGGGCCGACTCCCAGGCCGTCACCGAGGCCGTGGCCGAGTGGTTCGCCGTCACTGCGGGCGGCAACTTCGAAGGGTCGACCATCCTGCGGCGTCCCGTCGGCGCACCCCTCGGCGGCCCCGCACCGGTCGAGGAGGGACGGGCTCGGCTCCTGGCCGCACGCGCGCGAAGAGTGCGACCGGGCCTCGACGACAAGGTCCTCACCGAGTGGAACGCCATGTACGCGTCGGCCCTGGCCGAGGCGGCGTCGGCCACCGGCACCACCGCATGGGCCACGGCTGCGGTCGGCATCGGCGAGTTCCTCTGCAGTCACCTGGTCGATGCCGACGGACGGTGGCTGCGCAGCTGGCAGCGCCAGGGTGGGGCCCGTCACCTCGCCTATGCCGCTGACCATGCCTGGCTGATCGACTGCTTCACCCGCCTGTCCGAGCTGACCGGGGAGGCGCGTTGGCTCGACCGGGCCACGGCGACAGCCGACGCACTCATCGACCGGTTCGCCGATGTTGACGGTGGAGGGTTCTTCACCACTGCCGCCGACGCCGAACAGCTGATCGTGCGGACGAAGGACGTGTTCGACGGGGCCACTCCCTCAGCCAACGCGGTAGCCGCCCTGGCGCTGACCCGGCTGGGCGCGCTGACCGGCAATGCCACCTACACCGAGCACGCTCGCCGCGTGGTCGATCTGCTCGGAGCGCTCCTGACCCGCCACCCGACCGCATTCGCCCACACCGTCTTGACCGCCGACCTGCTGGCCCGTGGCTGCACGGAGATCGTCGTGACCGGCGACCGTCCCGACCTCTTGGCCGAAGTCCGCAGTCAGTGGCGTCCGGACGCGGTGGTGGCGTGGGGTGAGCCCACCGGATCGCCGCTGTGGGCCGGACGTGCACCGGACCGGGCGTATGTCTGCCGCGGGTACGCCTGTCGGGTGCCGGCCACCGATGTGGCCACGTTGGCGAATCAGCTGGCCGGGTCGACCTGATAGACAAGGCCACGTGATGGCAGCGCGCTCCGCACGTACCCCGCGCAGCGGGACCGCCCGCGACGTCGCCCGGTCCGTGAAGCACAGCGACCAGATCGCCATCGAGGGAGGCACGTCGCTGACCTTGCTCGTGCTGGCCTGCCACGAAGAGGACACCACCGGGGTGGACCTGGCGTCCGGTGCCCTGGTGCGGGTCCGCGTCGACTGGCCGGCCGAGCACGGCCCCGACCTTGCCCCGTTCGATGTCGTCGAGACCCAGTTGGCCGCGGAGCCCGAGCGCGACGACCTGGCCCAGCCCGAGGCAGTCACCGCCACCGGCCTCCCTCGACACCTGGGAACGTTGCACGGCCGCACCGTCCGCCACCTCCTGCACCAGCTGGCCGCCCCGGTCGAGGACCACGTGCTCGGCTTCCCCGGCGCCTCGGCCCCGTACTGGGAGTTCAAGGGCTTCCGTCCTTCGCTGGCACTCATCGAGCCCACCAAGGGGCCTGTCCTCTTCCGTCGGATCGGTGATCGAACCGCCTGGGTCAGATTCGGATGGGGCCGCAGCGACAACTGGCTGCCGGTCGAGGACCCACAGCTCGAACGGGCCCTCGACGTAGCCCGGCGGGACCGGCTGCAGGGCAAGGACCTGGCCTCCGCTCTCGGATTCAAACCGCACTTTCTTGTCGCGGCCATCAGCACACCTCGCGACGGCCACTGCTACAAGACGGTGCGAGCACTCCTGCCGCGCAGCTGATCCGCCACCGGGTGACTCCGTGTGGTGCCTGCTCGGGGCTGCACCAGGTCGCCACGCCCGCTGCGCCAGACGACGCCGCAGCCCAGGCGAGGCACTGCCTCGCCTACAGTCGAAGGTCATGACCGTGCAACGACTCGACACCGGGACGGCGGTGGCGCTGCCTGTCCTCCCGGACTACGAGGGCGCGTGCATCGCCAACGTCGTCCCACGAATCCTCGGCGGACTTCGTGGCCCCGACGCGGGGCACGACTGGATGCCCGAGCAGGTGGGACACGCTCGCCAGGTCGTCCTCTTGGTGGTCGACGGACTCGGATGGGCGCAGCTCCGCGAGCGGTCCGCTCTCGCCCCGACCCTCTCGGCCGCGGCCGGTATCGATCGGGCCATCACCTCGGTCGCACCGACGACCACGGCCGCCGCCCTCACCTCGATCACCACCGGGCGGCCCCCGTCCGATCACGGCATCCTCGGGTACCGTCTGGCCGACGGCGATCAGATCATGAACATGCTGCGGTGGACCCTCGGTGCCGACAACGACGCCCGCAGGACCGTCCAGGTCGCCACGTTCCAGCCGCTTGTGCCCTTTCCCGGATCCACACGGCCCGTGCCCGTCGTGTCGAAGGTCGACTTCGCCGGCACCGGCTTCACCGCCGCACACCTCGGCGCCTCCCCCCTCTTCGACTACCGGGTCCCGTCTTCGCTTGCGGTCCAGGTCAGGAACCGGCTGCAGGCCGGCGAGCCGTTCGTCTACGCCTACTACGACGGCATCGACAAGATCGCCCACGCTGACGGCTTCGGGGACCACTACGACGCCGAGCTCGTCGCGGTCGACCGCCTCGTCGCCGACCTGGTCGCCACTCTTCCCCCGGGGGCCATCCTGCTGGTGACGGCCGACCACGGGCAGATCGAGGTCGGGTCGAACGTGGAGATGCTCGGCGGAGAGGCCATGTCCATGATCCGCTTCTTTTCGGGCGAGGGCCGCTTCCGATGGGTGCACGCCCACACTGGTGCCGCAGGAGATCTGGCCGCCTTGCTCGAGGAGCGGTACGGCTCCACCACCTGGGTCCGCTCCTGCGACCAGCTGATCGATGACGGTTGGTTCGGCGGACCCCTCAGCAGTGCGTTCGCCGATCGCCTCGGCGACGTCGCCCTCATCCCCTTTGCGCCCATCGCCTTCATGGATCCTGCCGACACCGGCGAAAACCGCCTGGCGTGCCGCCACGGCTCCCTGACCACTGACGAAATGCTGGTGCCGCTACTGGCACTCGGAGGAGAACGACTGTGATCGATAACACCCCGCACGCCGACGCACCCGTCGAGGCGCTTCGACCGGAGGTACTCGACGCATCTCTGCCCGAGACCACCCCCGGAGCCGGCGAAGGGGACGGGGGCGAGGACGGCGCCACCGAGGAGCGGACCGAGTCGATCGAACAACCGGCCAAGCTGCTGCGGATCGGCTCCATGGTCAAGCAGTTGCTCGAAGAGGTCCGCCAGGCGCCACTGGATGAGGCCAGCCGGGGACGGCTCCGCGAGATTTACGAGCAGTCCATCCGAGAGCTGGCCGACGGGCTTTCGCCTGATCTGGCTGCCGAACTCGATCGGGTCTCCATCCCGTTCGACACAACGACCCCGTCCGATGCCGAGCTCCGGATCGCCCACGCCCAGCTGGTGGGATGGCTCGAAGGTCTCTTCCACGGCATCCAGGCCACGTTGGTCGCCCAACAGGTGGCAGCCCGGGCACAGCTCGACGAGATGCGTCAGCGCACTCTGGCCGGTGGGTCGGACGAGCCGGACGGACGTCCCGGCACCTACCTGTAAGGGCAGGCCCTCCGACCATCGGGTCTCCCCTCTCCCCGCGGTCCCAGACCCTCGATTCAGTCAAGATCGTTCGCTGCGAACCGATACCCAGGTGAGCGAGCGGACGGAGGTTCCAGACCAGTGGATCCATTGACGGGTGTGGCGGACGTCGGCGAACTCATCGCTGTCGAGCGGTATCTGGACGCCAAGGCCCGCTCATCGGCCCCAGTTGGCTGCTACGGCATCGCCCTGGTCGGGATCTCCGGTCTCAGAACCCTGAACCAGGACCACGGAGCAGCGGTCGGCGATGCGATCCTGGTCGAACTGGCGTCCCGGCTGCAGGGACTCGGATCCGAGCTCTGCGTCGCCCGCGTGGCCGGGGGCGACTTCGCCGTCCTGATGGATGGGATCACACGCGACGAACTCTCGCAGTTCGCCCGCGTCATCCGACGCACGATCAACCGTGCGCCGTTTCAGATCGGTGGCAGGGATATCTCCGTCCACGTCCGCGTCACCTTCCGGTCGGGCCCCTCGGAGTTTGCCCGCACCGACCTGTTGTGGGGCGTACAACGAGCCGACCGGATCGAGGCAAGTTTCGAAGTCACCGAACGTCTCTTGGCGCTCGAGAAGCTTGCGGACCTCGACGGACTCCTCGCCACGCAGGCCGACCTGCGCACACGGCTGGCACTCGCTGAACAGCGGGCCCGCCAGGACCCGCTCACCGGTGTATTCAACAGGCGAGGGTACGAGGAGCTGCTCCCCACCCTCACCGCCCCGTATGCGGTGGCCTTCGTCGACGTCGACGACCTGCGCGAGCTCAACAAGGCGCAGGGCGAGAATTGGGTGGCAGGAGACCTCGCCCTGCTCGGCGTTACCCGCCTGCTCGAAAGCATCGGCCCTGACGTAGTGGTGGTCCGATGGGGAGGGGACGAGTTCCTGCTGTTGCTCCCCGGGGTGTCCGCCGACGAGGCCCACCGAATTCTCAGTGCCCTGGATCCCGAGAAGCAACTGCGGGCCGGGGATCGACTGGTGACCTTCTCAGGTGGGGTCGATCACGCCGACACACGTGACGACCATGCCCGCGCCATGGCGGCGGCCCAACAGAAGACCCAGGCGGCCAAGGCGGCCGGTCGCCGGCAGTTCAGGATCTAAAGGCACGACCGGTCGAGCCGCCACGGGCATGGAGCGTCATCCCCTCCGTTGCCCCTCAGCCAGCGACGGGGGCGACATCGCCGGCTCCGGCTCGGGCTTCGGACTCCTTGACCCATCGGGCGGCCAACTGACGCGAGATCCCGAGCAGTTCGGCGAGCTCGACCTTGGACAGGCCCTCCTGCTGACTCAACCCGATCAGCGACAACCTCGAGTGGTAGCGGGTCTGCTCGAACGTCATCAGGGCATCACTCATCACAGCGCGGGCATCCACGCTGCGGGCATCGGCGAACGCTGTCGAGACGGAGCCGCCGCCCTCGACGATCGACGCGGTGTGCCCGCAGGTCGTGCGGTAGGCCTGCAGCGCGCTCACCAGGTCGGCAATGGCACCATCGAGCGCACTGAGGTCGGCCAGGGCATCCGTTCGTGGATCCATGACCAGACATTACCCAGGGCGAGGTCCGCTGGTCTGGACCATCTGCCGTTCGTCGAGCAATGGGGCGGAAGTCGTTCGCCTGGCGACAGCGACAGATCCCAGCCGGTCGAGCTACTCGCCGAGGCTGGACGCCATCCGACCGCTGTAGTCCCAGCTGGTGAACGAGACGGGCCGCAGCCGAAGGCACACTTCGTCGTCAGCGTGCGCTCGCAATCGGGCGCCCAGCGGATTCTCGATTCCACCGAGATACCGGGTCAACAGGCGGTCGAGCGTGGCCGCCCCGGACGTCTGATCCAACTCGACGACCGCCCGTCCACGCACCCCGCGGTAAGGCGGGGAGTCGCCGGCGATCTCGAACCCGCACACCGGTTGACGCTCGAGACACCGGACCAGCGTCGAGGTCGGCCGGGTCGCGCCCAGCAGTTCGGGTCCCTCGGGAAGGAACCAGACCGACAGGACCAGCGGCGCCCCCGAACCAGTATCGACGCCGATCCGCATGGGTATCACTGCCTGGTCGAGGAAGACTGCGATCTGCTCCGGCGACCAGGGGCCTCGGATCGTGGGTGCGTCTGGTGCGGGCATCCCGCCAGCCTATGGCTCGACGGTCGACGTCCCGTCCGCCGTCCCGGGTGTGGATGCGGTTGTGGGTTCGCCTGGAGCCAGGCCTGGCCCGCCTTCCACGGTTCGGGCCAGGATCCCGAGTGTCGCCCTCAGCGCCCCAGGCGACAGGATCGGAAAGATCGCCGCCTCACGCCACACCGGGTCGATATCCGACCAGTCGTAGTAGGAGGTCACCAACGTGCCGCCGTCCGTCGGTTCCAGGACGTAGCCGTAGATATGACCGATCTGCGGTCGGATCGCTCCCTCGACGGTCCAGGCGATCTCCCTGTCTTTGGCATAGGTCGTGATCGACACCGTGACGTCATAGCGGCCCATCGGGTAGTCGCCCAGCGCCTCGCGGTCCATGTGCACGACGAAGGTGTCGCTGACCGCCCGCACCGGTTCTCCCGATGCCGCCATCAGCATCCCCGAGCTGTCGATCGCCACATGGCCCTGTGGGTCGCACAGCACGGCGAAGATCTCCGCCGGCTGAGCGACGATCGTGCGCTGGATCTCGATCCGCTCGGTGCTCATCGAGCGATCCTGCCACGGCCCGACACCCACCCGGGACCCTGCGGCGGACACCGTCCCAGGTCAGCGTGGCGCCCGGTCCCCCCGAGCCCCGTCGCGCTATCGTCAGAATCACAACGCTGTAACTCGTCCTCGTCCTGGGGGCAGCCTTTCAGGCACGCTCCCCGGGACACGACGACCGATCCGAGGAAGGCACGAAGGCACGGTGGCAGCACGGTCGTTCACCCATCTCCACACCCACACCGAGTTCTCGATGCTGGACGGCGCGGCGCGGGTGTCCGACCTGGTCGAGGCAGCCGTTGCCGACGGTCAGCCGGCCCTCGGCATCACCGATCACGGGAACATGTACGGGGTCCTCGACTTCTATGCTGCGTGCCGCAAGGCCGGCATCAACCCCATCATCGGCACCGAGGCCTACATGGCGGCCGAGTCCCGCCACGAGCGGCCCGTCCGGAGAGGCAAGGTCGACGACACCGGCGGGGACACCGGCGGTGGGGAGAAGCTCTACTACCACCTCACCCTGCTGGCGGAGTCCAACGAGGGCTACCGCAACCTATTGAAGCTGTCCTCGGCCGCATACCTCGAGGGCTATTACTACAAGCCCCGGCTCGACTGGGAGCTCCTCGAGCGCCATGCCAAGGGCCTCATCGCCACCACCGGCTGCCTGGGAGGCGTCGTCCTCCAGGCCCTCTTGGCCGACGATCAGGCCAAGGCCGAGATGCTGGCCAGCCGTCTCCAGGACATCTTCGGCAAAGGCAACCTCTTCGTGGAGGTCCAGGACCACGGCCTCCCCGAACAGCACAAGACCAACCCCGCCCTCATCGAGATCGCGCAGCGCATCGGCGCCCCCCTGCTCGCCACCAACGACAGCCACTACACCCACCGCGAGGACAGCGTCGCCCACGATGCGCTGCTGTGCGTCCAGACCGGTGCCCTCATCGCCGACCCCAAGCGGTTCAAATTCCATGGCGAAGAGCACTACCTGAAGTCAGCGGCCGAGATGCGCCACCTCTTTGCTGAGCTGCCCGAGGCCTGCGACAACACCCTCCTCATCGCAGAGCGGGCCAACGTCGAGATCGAGTTCGGCACCCCCAGCCTCCCCCAGTTCCCAGTACCCGACGAGTTCAAGGGCGCGACCTACGAGGTCGGAGCCGCGGCCTATCTGCGCCACCTGAGCATCGAGGGCGCCAAAGAGCGCTATGGCATGCCCATCCCCGCCGAAGTGATGGAGCGGCTCGACTACGAGCTCCAGGTCATCGGCGACATGGGGTTCTCGGCCTACTTCCTTGTTGTGTGGGACCTGATCCGCTACGCCCGATCCCACCGGATCCGCGTCGGGCCGGGCCGCGGATCCGCCGCTGGCTGCTGTGTCGCCTACTGCCTGCAGATCGTCGATCTCGACCCCATCAAGTACGACCTCCTCTTCGAGCGGTTCCTCAACCCGGGCCGCATCCAGATGCCCGACATCGACATGGACTTCGACGAGCGCTACCGCGGCGACATGATCAAGTACGCCGCCGAGCGCTACGGCTCCGACCACGTGGCCCAGATCGTGACGTTCTCCACCATCAAGGCCCGAGCCGCAGTCCGCGATGCATCACGCGTGCTGGGGCTCCCCTATATCGTCGGCGACAAGATCGCCAAGGCCATGCCTCCGCTGATGATGGGCCGAGACACCCCGTTGGCCGCCTGCCTGGCCAAGACGGAGGGATTCGAGGACGGCTTTGCCGCCGCCGCCGAGCTCCGCACGATGTACGAGACAGACCCCGAGGCCAAACGGGTCATCGACGTGGCCAAGGGCCTCGAGGGCCTCCGCCGAGGGGACGGGATCCATGCCGCGGCCGTGGTCATCACCGACCTGCCGCTCACCGAGTACGTCCCCATCCAGCGCAAGCCCGACAACAACAACCCGGGCGACGCACCGATCGTCACCCAGTACGAGATGCACGGTGTCGAGGACCTCGGCCTCCTCAAGATGGACTTCCTGGGCCTGCGCAACCTCTCGGTCATCGAGCGAGCCCTCGACCTGATCGAAATCTCCACCCAGCACCGGCCCGACATCGACAACGTCCCCCTCGACGACGAGCCCACCTTCATCATGCTGCGCAAGGGTGACTCCATGGGCGTGTTCCAGCTCGAGGGCGGGCCGATGCGCTCCCTCATGCGCTCACTCGCACCCACCACGTTCGACGACATCGCCGCCCTGGTCGCCCTCTACCGCCCCGGGCCGATGGCGGCCAACATGCACCGGGACTACGCCGACCGCAAGAACGGCCGCCAGGCAGTCACCTACGAGCACCCGGATCTCGCCGACATCCTGGCCGACACCTACGGGCTGATGATCTATCAGGAGTCGGTCATGCGGGTGGCCCAGAAATTCGCCGGGTACACGCTCGCCGAAGCCGACAACCTGCGCAAGGCGTGCGGCAAGAAGGACCGTGCGCTCATTGCCAAAGAACGCATCAAGTTCGTAGAGGGATGCGCCGCCACCGGATATGGCGAGGCGCTCGGCACCACCCTCTTCGACATCATCGAGCCCTTCGCCGACTACGCCTTCAACAAGTCCCACTCTTACGGCTACGGATTCATCGCCTATCAGACCGCATGGCTCAAGGCCCACTACCCGGTCGAGTATCTGGCCAGCCTCCTCACCTCGGTCAAGGACAACAAGGACAAGACCGCCATCTACCTCGGCGAGTGCCGGACCCTCGGCATCGAGGTCCTCGTTCCCGACGTCAACCGGTCGCTGGCCGAGTTCACTCCGGACTTCACCGCCGGCGAAGGGGACATCGGTACGTCGGGCGACAGTGCGGGCGCCATCACCTTCGGCTTGGCCGCTGTCCGTAACGTAGGTGAAGCCCTGGTCGCCCTGATCGTGGCCGAGCGTGAGGCCAACGGGCCGTTCATCGACTTCTACGACTTCTGTCAACGGGTCGACCCCCAAGTCCTCAACAAGCGGACCCTGGAGTCCCTCATCAAGGCCGGGGCGTTCGATTCCATGGGCCATGCCCGCCAGGGCCTCTTCCTGACCTACGAGGAGATCATCGACCGCACGCTCGAGCGACGCCGCGAGCACGATGCGGGCGTCATGTCGCTCTTCGCCACACTGGAGGAGCAGACCGAGGGCCAGACCACCGGGTTCGCAGACACCCGGCTCCCGATCCCGGACTCTGAGTTCGACAAGTCCCTCCGGCTCGCCTTCGAAAAAGAGATGCTCGGCCTCTACATCAGCGACCATCCGCTGATGGGCCTCGAGGGCGCGCTGTCCAGGCTGACCGACTGCACCCTGGCCGAACTGCGCGACTACGACCCTGAGGCCATGGCCGCGTCGGGCTACGACGGCGGCGGAGTGAAAGTGGTCGGTGGGGTCATCACCGAACTCCAACGCCGCTATACGAAGAAGGGCGACCTCATGGCCGTCTTCGTGCTCGAGGACCTCAACGCATCGATCGAGACGTTCGTGTTCCCGAAGACGATGGCTGACTATGGCGCCCTCCTCGACGACGATGCAATCGTGGTGGTCAAGGCGCGGCTCGACATGCGCGACGAGCGTCTCAAACTGGTCGCCATGGACATCACCCGGCCCATACTGGCCGCCGACGGGCTCCGGGACCTCCGGATCTCGCTTCCGCTCGGTACGCTCACCGATCGCACGGTCGATGACCTCAAACGGCTCCTTTCCGAGCACCCCGGACACTCCCCGGTGCTCCTTCATGTAGGCGAAAAAATCCTGCGTCTTCCGTCGGAGTTCAACGTGGACAGCAGTCGAGGCCTGATGGGCGAGCTGCGCGTCTTGCTCGGCCCAGACGCCATCCAAGGCTGACTCCCTCCCTGGCCGACCGGGCGACCCGGCGCCCCCATCCCTGGAGCGGTCGGGCTCCGTCCCTGGTCAGGGGCTTGAAATGGGTCTGAAGGGGGGCGGATACGACAGGCGGTCCGAAATCCCGTAAAATCATCCAACGGCTCCTGGCGTGGGAGATCCGGAACGAGGCCCCCTCCCCTGCGGTGGCGCGTTCCGGCCTCCACGGCGGTCTGGGTGCGGGGGATGGAGACGCAGGGAGATAGAGGAGTACGGAACGACATATGTCCATCCAGGTGGAGACCAAGGATTGCACGTCGATCAGCGACGCCGAGTTGGCCGAAATGGCCGACCTGTGCGCCGAACGAGAGCCTCGCTTCGATATCGGGTTCTTGTCGAAACAGCGTGAGGAGTGGGTGCTCGTCACCCGGGCCCGCGAGGGCACCAAGCTCCGCGGCTACTCATTCTCCACCCTCGAGCGGATCGGGGGCACCCCTTCGCTGCTCATCGGACTCGCCACAGTCGACCGCACCTCCAGGGCCGACACCGTGCTCCGGTCCATGATGGGCGACAAGTACCGCCGCGCCCTGCTGGCCTTCCCTGACGAGGACGTCCTGGTGGGTACCCGACTGCTCGGCCCTGACGGTTTCCGGGCCTTCGCTGGACTCACCGAAGTAGTTCCGGCACCTGGCCAGAAGGCCACCGGCGAAGAGCGCGCCTGGGGACGACGTCTGGCCAAGCGCTTCGGCGCCGACGGTCGCATCGACGACCGCACCTTCGTGGTGACCAGCGACGGGTGCGAAGCGGGCGGATTCGACTTCGCCAGCCCCAAGTCCGAGCCGGCACCCGAGTTCGTCGCCTTCTTCGAGAGCGTGGATGGACCGAACGGGGGGCGACTTGTCACCTTTGGTTGGGCCATGGCCGAGGACCTCGCCGCCGGTAAGCTCGGCGGACGCTGACAACGCGCCCGGCCGCCGTCCCTGAACGGGCAGCGGACAAGACCACCCAGCGGCGCCCAAGCAATAGCATGGGCCTGTGAAGGTATCCACCCGTGGGGACTACGCGAGCCGAGCGCTCCTGTCATTGGCGCTCCATGCCGATACGCATGGCGACGGCCCCACGGCGGTGCGCGACATCGCAGAGCGCACGGGGCTCCCTCAGCCCTACCTCGAGCAGATCCTCCTGGCCCTGAAGGGCGCCGGGCTGGTCCGCTCCAAGCGAGGCGTGGGAGGCGGCTATGTCCTGGCACGCTCCCCGGCCGAGATCACGCTCTCCCAGATCGTGTCGGCAGTCGACGGCCCCATCGCCGCAGGCGATTTCGGCCTCCCCCACGAGAACGGCGCCTGCGACCACGAGGGCCAGTGCGTTCTCCTGACCGTTTGGGCTGATGTCGGCGAGCACATGCGCACGCTCCTCGACTCGTTCAACCTGGCCGACATGGTCGCCCGTGCCCAAGGCCGCGGGCCCGCAGGGCGAGACGCGGCACGCTGATCCTCCCCGCTCCCCTCCGATGAGCGCCATGCGGCTCGCTGTGCTCCTGGCCGGAGTGATCGTGCTCTTCGCCAACGCCTACAGCGTGCTGACCGTGCTGATCGTGCCTCGGGCCTCCACCGGCTGGGTCACCTACCCGATGGTCGTCGTCCGGGCGGTGTTCCGCCAGAGCGCTCTCCTGGCGCGTACGTACGCCACCCAGGACCGGATTCTGCTGCTCGGCGAGCCGGTCGCCCTCATCGCCCTCTTGATCACCTGGCTGACCCTGGCCGTCTTTGGCTTCACCCTCGTCAGCTGGGGGATCGGAACCCAGGCGTTCACCGCGGCATTCTCCGAGGCGGGATCCTCGGTGTTCACCTTGGGCTTCACCCTTCCCCACACTGAAGGCTCCCGGATCATCGACTTCATCGCGGCCGGCACCGGCCTGGTGCTCGTGGCACTGCAGATCGCCTACCTCCCCACCCTGTATGCGGCCTATAACCGCCGCGAAACGCTGGTGACCCTGCTGGAGAGCCGGGCCGGGGCTCCGGCGTGGGGACCCGAACTGCTGATCAGGCACCAGTTGGTGGGCACGGTGGACAATCTCGCAAGCTTGTTTGCCGAGTGGGAGCGATGGGCGGCTGATGTGGCCGAAAGCCATTCGACCTACCCATCACTGCTCTATCTCCGCTCACCTCGTGCCTTGAACTCGTGGATCGTGAGTCTCATCGCCGTCATGGACGCCGCCGCCCTCACCCTTGCAGTCGACCCCGAAGGTGCTCCCATCGAGGCCCGCATGTGCGTCCGGATGGGCTTCACCTGCCTCCGGGACATCGCCGAGGCCACCCGTATCCCTTACGAGACCGACCCTGAACCAGACGATCCCATCCTCTTGACCGAGGCGCAGTTCGACGAGGCCTACGACCATCTGGTCAGCGCCGGATTCACTACGTCGCGCCCGGCCGAAGAGGCCTGGACCCACTTTCGAGGGTGGCGGGTCAACTACGAGTCCGTGGGCTATGCCGTGGCATCCAAGCTCAACGCACCGCCGGCCATGTGGACCGGGCCACGGCGTCTGTTCCGGGGGGAGTCGATGGAACCGCAACGTCCCGTCGACCGACGGCCGGACGCAGCTGGCGGTGTGACCGGGGCGATCCTTGGCGGACCAGGACCGAGGCCGGACCAGCCGCCGTCCTGATGGGCCCGGATGAACCGGTGCCGCAACCTGCGCAGATGCTGCCGGTGATGTAGCCGGTAGTGCTGCGGAAGGTGCGAGCGCCCGATGGGGCTAGGTGTTCCAGTGCTCGATCACCGGCTGTTCGCGCTCCCATCCGAGAACGCTGATCGACGCCGGGCCTAGGACGAGCAGCCGAGCCGAGACCGGATCCACCCCAAGCCAGCGCACGGCGAGGACCCGCAGTACGTGGGCGTGGGCTACGCAGGCCACGTCGCCAGCGCCGGCCCGGACCCGGGCGATCACCCGGTCTACTCGAGTGGCCACCTGGTGGATGGTCTCGCCGGAGGGGACGCCGTCGCCGAAGAGGTCCCAGCCCGGGTGATCATCCCGGATCGAAGCCGTGGTGCGCCCCTCGTAGTCGCCGTAGTCCCATTCCTCCAGTTCAGGGGTGATCTCTGGCTCGCCGAGCCCGGCGAGGTCCGCCGTCTGGCGGGCCCGGCCGAGGGGGCTCACGAAGATGTGGGAGAACGACCAGCTGGCTAGCCGAGGGGACAGCGACGCAGCCTGAGCCTCGCCGTCAGTTGTCAACGGGATGTCGGTGCGGCCCGTGTGGCGTCGGTCGCGGCTCCATGCCGTCTCGCCGTGACGGATGAGGACGATTCGGGGCAGCTCTTGGATCATCCGTGCAGCCGATCACTCCGAATACCCCTTGCGCAAACCGTGTCCGGCCGGATCTCCAGGTCACAGGCAGGAATGTACCGGTCGGTTTCGGCGTTGCACACACTGAAGGCTCAACGATCGATACGAGGAGAGGGATGACCACCCGCACGGCATCAGCCACGGCATCAGCGAAGCACCAGGCAGTTGTACCTTCAGCGGTCTCCGTTCGCACCGTCACGCCAACCGTCACGCCAACCGGTGTGCCGGCCAAGGCGGTCGCCACGAGGAGCCGCAGTTCCGAGGCCGACAGCCTCGGTCTGTTCCTGCGTGACCTCGATCACCACCCCCTTCCGGACCACGATGCACAGACAGAGCTGGCCAAGAAGGTCGCGGTCGGCGATGATGCGGCCCGCCGGGAGATGGTGGCGGCCAACCTCCGCCTGGTCGTCCACTGGGCCCGGCGCTACCAGGACCGCGGCGTCGACCTTCCGGACTTGATCCAAGAGGGCACCTTCGGCCTGATGCGGGCTGTGGACAAGTTCGATTGGGAGCGTGGCTTCCGCTTCTCCACCTATGCCACGTGGTGGATCCGCCAGGCCCTGCAGCGAGCCGTCCAACAGCACGGAAGGACCATCCGGCTCCCCATGGAGGTCGCCGAGCGCAACCAGCAGGTGGACGCGGCCACGTGGGAGCTCACACACCAGTTCCAGCGACCGCCGACCGACGCCGAGCTCGACGATGCCACCAACACCACCGCAGCGGTCCGCTCCGACATGTCGCGAGCAGCACGGGTCGTGGCAAGCCTCGATCAGCCCGCCGGTGCCGACTCGACGGCCACGCTGGGTGACCTGGTCTCGACCGACCAGAGCAACTTCGAAGACGACGTTGCGGTAGACCTGACCCTTGATCTCGTGCGCCAGGCCGTCGACCGGCTGTCCGACCTCCAGCGTGAGGTCATCCGCCATCGCTTCGGCTTTGATGGCAGCGACCCGGCGTCGCTCCAGACCACGGCGGAACGGATGGGAATCGGCGTGCGCAAGGTGCGCCAGGCCGAGGCAGAGGCGCTCGAGATCCTTGCGGTGAGCGATGTGCTCGAGGCCGCCCACGAGGCCGCCTGATCGATCAGGGTGCCGGGTGGTACCGGGAGTCGTTACTCCCGGTACCACCCGGCTACTCCTCCAAAGCCGCCAGTTGTGCGGTGAGATCGTCGGGGAGTTCTGATGTCCACGACACGCGCTCGCCCGTCACCGGGTGGTCGAAGGCAAGTGCGTAGGCGTGCAGAAACGGCCGCCCGACGCTGGCATCGGGCAAAGACCGGCCCTGGTCGTAGGGAGGATCCCCCACCACGGGATGCCCGATCGCCGACAGATGGACTCTGATCTGGTGGGTCCGGCCGGTCTCTAGCGAGGCACGTACCAATGTGGTCGGTGCGGGGAGCGTGAACCGCTGCTCGACCCGGTAGCGGGTGCGGGCCTCTTTGCCCTTACGGGTGATCGCCATCCGGGTCGGCGAGCTCACCGAGCGTCCGATGGGGGCATCGATCAGACCGGACTCCCCCTCGATGGTGCCGAGGACCAGTGCACGATAGGTGCGCGACACCTCGCGCGACGAAAGCTGACCGACCAGAGAGTGGTAGGCGTCGGGCGTGCGGGCCACGACCATCAAACCGGAAGTTCCACGATCGAGCCGATGCACGATCCCTGGCCGGTCCGGTTCCGAATCGACCAGTCCGGGCAGGTCCGAAAGGTCGGGGAACCGTGCCACCAGTCCGTTTACGAGGGTTCCTGACCTGTGGCCTGCGCCTGGGTGGACAACTAGACCAGCTGGCTTGTCCACGACGATCACCGCATCGTCGGCGTGGACGACCACGAACTCGACCGTCGGGTCGGCTTCAGGTCCAGGCGCATCCACCTCGTCCGGGCGATCGACGTCGAGTGTCTGCCCTTCGACCAGCCGAGTGCTCCGGCTCGTGACTGCTCGCCCGTCGATCGTCACCCGCCCGGCGGCCACCAGTATGTCGACCGAGGATCGTGAGACGTCGGCCAGCAGGGCCACGGCCCGATCGACCCGTACTCCGGCCAACGATGCTGGCACCACCACCGAGAACGCGCTCATGGGCGGGCCGGCTTACGCAGCAGTGACAGCACGAGCAGGACGCAGCCCACCGTGATACACGCATCGGCCACATTGAACGTCGGCCACACGTGGAGTTCCACGAAGTCGACCACGGCACCGCCGGTGCGGAAGAACCGGTCGGACAAGTTGCCCAGCGCGCCACCCAGGATGAGCCCGAGCAGTGCCGCCCGTCCGAGGGTCGGAGCCCGCCACACCATGACCATCAAGACGGCCACCAGAACGAGGGCCACGATGACGATGAGTCCGGATGCCCCCTGGAACAGGCTGAACGCCGATCCGGTGTTATAGGAGAGCGCCAAGTCGAGCCGCCACGCGACATGGATGGTCCCTGATGCCAGGCGGTCGACCGCCCACCACTTGGCCAGCTGGTCGACGACAACGACCGCAACTACCACGGCCACTGCCACGGCCACGCGCGCCGGTCCGGTGGACGCAGTCGCTGGTGGATCGTCTTCGGTCACCATGGGCATCTCATCGGTCAACGTCGTGACAGGCCACCGCTCTTGCAGGCCACACACAGCCGGGCGAAGGGCAGCGCCTGGAGCCGGGCCTTGGGGATGGGTTCGAAGCATCGTTCGCACCATCCATAGCTCTTGCGGTCGAGCTTCTTGAGCGCATCGTCGATCTCCTCGACGGCGAGTGAGGCCTGTACGGACAGGGCCAGATTTCGCTCACGATCGACCGTGACCGTCCCGCCCTCGCCGGACTCCTCGTCGAACTGCACATCGCCCGGCTCGCGTTCGAGAGCAAGGGAATCGGCTTCCGCCCGCAGGTCGATGGCCTGGCTGGCATGAGTCACCCGCTCCTCGAGCAGGAGTACCCGCTGCGCGTCCAAGAACTTGGGCTCCTTGACGTAGGGGCCGACGGTCGGGCGCTTCGGGGGTTCCGGGACCACCTTCTTCACGACGGGTGCCTTTTCGACCGGAGCGGCCTTCACTACCTGAACAGCGGCCTTCTTGGCCGGTGCGGCCTTGGCTGCCGGAGCGGCCTTCTTGGCCGGTGCGGCCTTGGCTGCCGGAGCGGCCTTCTTGGCCGGTGCGGCCTTAGCTGCTGGAGCGGCCTTCTTGGCCGGTGCGGCCTTGGCTGCTGGAGCGGCCTTCTTGGCCGGTGCGGCCTTGGCTGCCGGAGCGGCCTTGGCTGCCGGAGCGGCCTTCTTGGCCGGTGCGGCCTTGGCTGCCGGTGTGGCTTTCTTCGCGCCCGCCGGCGACTTCTTCACTGCGGTCAACTCGACCTCTCCTTCAAGGATCTGCCCGACGCTCCGCTTATCGGCGCTCTGGCACTGCAGTACCACCGTTCCGCCAACCTCGACGAGCGGGTGACCCTACCGTGCCCGGGGGGTAACAGCAATACGGTGGAACCCGTCGGATGTCCCTGGCACCCTAGTCGTGCCGGAGGCTCACGTGACGCGCTATGTCATCAGACCCTGATCTGGACACCCACGAAGATCCCAGGAACTGCGTATCCGGAACCGCCCGGTCCGAGCTGGCGACAGCGGATGCCCTGGCGATTTCCGCCTAGCCGCTCGTCCCTCAGAGGGGAAGCGAGCCCCCCGCCGCCGACGAAGGTCGGAGTTGCGTGACCTCGCTCGGCCCGCGCTGTCCATCGGAAATGTTCGTCACCTGGGACGTTTCAGAGGACGAACCGGGCTGCAGGTTGCCGTCCACCCAGCTGAGCATCTCCGCCAATGCCGACCGCAGGCGTTCGCGCTCGGTCTCGAGCTGGCGGGCCATGGTTTCGACCTCGTGCGATAGGTGGCTCCGATTGGACTCGAGCCGAGCGATCTCCTCACGGAGTCGCTGCTCGGATTCGGCCTGGAGCTTGCGGGCTTGGGCCTCGGCATCAGCGACCACCCTGGCAGCTTCGGCCTGAGCGTCCGCTTTCGTCTCGTCGACGAACTTCTGCGCGAGCACCAGGGTCCGCTGCAGCGTATCGTCTGCGACTACCGGCTCCGCCGGGGCCATAACCACCTGCGCCGGCGCCTCGGGCTTGGCTGCGAGTTCAGTCTCGAGCTGGGCAATGGTCTCCGCAGCCTTCCGCAGACGCTCGCCGTTCTGGCGGAGCTGCTCTTGGAGGCCCTCGGCCTCTACGGCTGCCTTCTCCAGGTACTCGTCGACGTCGTCCCGGTGATAGCCCTTGAGGGTCTCCCGGAACTCCACGGTACGGAGCGAGTCGAGTGCAGATTGGGAAGCGTCCATGGCGCCATGGTAGCGGCGTCAGACCGGAAATCCAGGGATTGTCGCCGGAAGTGCGTCATCCCTGATCAGACCGCGGGTCACACCGATCGAACCGCTCCCCTATCAGTGGCGGTCGCCCGTCGGCGGCTCAGAAGACAGTACTGATCAGGACCTCGATGACGAGGAATACGACCAGGACGGATAGGTCGAGGCCGACCCCGCCCACCCGGACCGGCGGGATGATCTTGCGCACCGGCCGGAGCACTGGCTCGCACACTGCAGCCAGGATCTTCTGGACCTTGAACACCGGTGAGTCGTAGTCCAGACGTCCCGAATACGTCAGCCAACTCAGGATGGAGTAGGCCAGCAGTACCAGCAGGTAGAGAGTGAGGAGGTCACCGATCAACGAGAGCATGGCTGATCAGCCTACGGGTCGGATCAGCACAAGGGGCAGCGGGGTCAGGGGGTGACCAGGCCGCTGTCGGCCAGGCGCTGCCGCTCTTCCTCTGACACCTTGACGTTCGAGGGCGTCAGTAGGAAGACCTCGTCGGCCACCCGCTCCATACCGCCCGACAGGGCGTAGGTGGTGCCGCTGCAGAAGTCGATCATTCTGCGCTGCAGGTCACGATCAGCGGTCTGCATGTTGACGATGACCGGCTGGTTCGCCATGAGCCGGTTGGCGATCTCGACGGCGTCGGAAAAGCGCACCGGCACAACGATGTGCACGCGAGCACTGGCATCGGGTGTAGAGATCTTCACCGACGGAGAGGGGCTCGTACGGGCGCTCGGCGCCTGGGGCGCGGTCAGCTGTCCGCCGTTCAGCCCGTTCGTGGGCTGGACGCGGATCCGTCCTCCCTGCGTTGGTGCAGCCACCTCTTCCTCCTGCTCGACAGGCAGGGGACGCTGACGACTGCCCGGCTGCTGAGGCCGGTTGTCGTAGTCGTCGTAGTCGTCGTAGTCGTCGACGAGGCCGAGATAGGCCATTGACTTTTTGATGAACGAAGTTGCCATTTGTTCCTCCCGGCGACAGCGTAGTGCGTGACTCAGGCCCTAGGTGGAACGCTGGTCGAGCACGGGTCGAGCACGGGTCGAGCACGGGTCGAGCACGGGTCGAGCACGGGTCGAGCACGGGTCGAGCATCACTGCTCCATGCGGGGAGGCCGGCTGCCGAACAGGGCCCTCCCCACTCGGATCATGGTCGACCCCTCGGACAGGGCCACCT
>CAININ010000042.1 GCA_903849265.1 uncultured Acidimicrobiaceae bacterium | reverse complement strand
TCCACAGATGGGGATTCCCGGTTCATCGCCTGGATGGACGCCGAAATTCGTCGACTACTTCTACACGTCGTTCACCAACGCCACGGCGTTCAGTCCCACGGACACGATGCCGTTGACCGGCTGGGCCAAGTTGCTGATGATGATCCAGTCACTCGCCTCGTTGCTGACCGTCGCCCTCGTGATCTCCCGGGCCGTCAATATCTTGAAGTGAGGTCGGTGGTCAGGCCTGACGCGCGACCTGGCCCTGCATCTCCTCGAGCATCCATGCCGGATACGGCGAGTCATACGGGGTGACGCCGAGGCGCCTGCGGATCTCGGGGATGGGCTGATCCCACAGGGTCTCCCACTCGACACCGATCAGCGGCGGGGACTCCCGACCGTGCTTGTAGCCGGTCAGCACGGTGTCGAGCGTGAAGCCCATCGCCTCGGGCGGCTGGGTGAACGCCATCTTGGTGAAGAGCATCCCGAGGAACATCGCCGAATACTGGTGCCCGAACTGGGCCATCTGGAAGCCGGACACCGAGACCTCGTGCAGCCCCGACGTGGCGTGGCCGGCGACGAGGTGCCAGATGTCGTGGCACTGCAGGATCCGGACGTTCAGATAGTCCAGCGGGGCGGGCAGGTCGTGCAGCCCGAGCGCATCCCGGTCCAGGACCTCGAGGTCGAATCCGTTCTCCACGACGAATGCATGCATGGAGCCTCCGAGGGAGTCCCTCGGGCATACCGCCAGCTCCTCGAGGGTGTACTTCGGAGGGATGCCAGCCGCGGCGGCCTCTTCGACACCGGGATAGCGCAACGCCATGGCGGCCACTCGCTGGTGGAACTCGGGCGACAGGTGCTCGGTCAGCGCGGCGGTGCGCACGGTGATGAGCGCTGGGTCACGCCCCGCGTCGGGGTCGAACACCAGGTCCCACAGCCCTTCCCACAGCTCGTCGGCGACCGCTCCACGTTCTGGGATGCCCGTGACGTCCGGCCCGTCAGGGGCGGCGCCGAACCAACCCTGGGTGAGGGCGTCGTAGACTTCGACGAGGGGCTCAGGTGCGACCACGGCGACAGACAGCGCCAATGCGGCGATCCGGAACCGGGCATCGACGTCCCCGTCCTTCATCTCTCGAGCGGCACGCACGGCGTCGTCATGACCGCCTCCGGCCAGCACCAGTTCGACAAAGTGATCTTTCGTCATCTTGACGACGGTCATCGGTTCCCCCTTCGACCTACCAGTTCCGCAGCGCTATTGGTAGAGGAATGTACCATTCGCACCATGTCGAAACAGGCGTACATCGATCCACCCCGACAGCCCCCACCGGCCCGCGCCGACACGGTCTCCCGGCTCCTGGAACGCGCCGTGGGGGAACACACGGCATGAGCGCTGACTCGACCGAGCTCGACCCCGCCGATTGGGACCCGAGAGACCTTGCCTTCCGGGCCGACCCGATCCCCTGGTACCGGGTGCTGCGCGAACAAGCCCCCGTCTACAGCCATCCGGACATCGGTGTGGTCCTGTCGCGTTACGAAGACATCGATCGGGTCCTGCGTGACCGGCGGTTCGGAGTGGCGACCCCGTCGCCCTGGGCTGAGATCATGGAGGCGGAGGCGCCTCCCTCGATGTACTTGCTGTCGGAGAACTCCCTCCTCTTCGTCGACCCACCGCAGCACACGCGGGTGCGTGGCCTGGTCGCCCAGGCCTTCAACCCCCGCCGTATCGAGGAGCTGCGCCCCCGGATCGAGGCGTCGATCGCCAAGGTGCTCGACACCCTCGAGGGTCGGTCCGGGTTCGACGTGCTCGAGGAGATCGCCTGGCCGATTCCGATCATCGGCGTCACCGAGCTGCTCGACGTGCCGGCCACCGACCAGGCGCTCCTGCACGCCTGGACCCACGCCATCACCGCGGTCGACGAACTTCCCCTCGACTTCGACGTCATGCCCGCTGCAGGGGTGGCAGCTGATGAGTTCCTGGCCTATGCCGGCGACCTGGTCGACGAACGAAAGAGGAACCCGGGCGACGACCTGATCTCGGCGCTCATCGCCGCCGAGGAGGACGGGGAGCGGCTCACCCGCGACGAGCTCCTGTGCATGATCGTGCTGATCCTGCTGGCCGGCCACGACACCACGGCCAGTCTGATCTCCACCGCCCTGTGGCTCCTGCTCGACCACCCTGAGGCGGCGACCGAGGTGCGGAGCGACCCGCACTCCGTGGCGAACGCCATCGAGGAAGTACTCCGCTACCTCGGACCGCTCCAGGTGGCATCGGGCGGCGGACGCTGGCCGAACGAACCGGTCACCATCGAGGGCACCGTCATCGAGCCGGGCACACCCGTGCGGCTGCTGCTGGGCTCGGCCAACCGCGACCCTGATCAGTACGAAGACCCGGACCGGTTCGACATCCACCGCTCCCCCATCCGGCACCTGGCCTTCGGTCGCGGCCTGCACGTCTGTTTGGGGGCGGCACTGGGCCGGCTCGAGGCACAGATCGTCGTGCCCGCCGTGCTCCAGCGCTTTCCCGACCTGGCGTTGGTCGACGACGCTCCGACCTGGCGCCCGTCGTTCGTGGTCCGCCAGCTCGCCACGCTGCCGGTGTCGACAGGTCGGAGCTGAGTGTCGACCGTACGGAACTGACGACAGAGTTCGACCGCCCGACCTGGGTCATCACCTTGAACCACTGATCAAGTGGATGTAGCGGAGCCGAGCAACTGCTCGACCATCGCTGCCGCCAGCCACTGCTCGTACTCGTCAAGGCTCCAGCCGGCATTGCGCACGAGGTGACGGAATACCGCGGAACCGTTGAGCAGCCACAAGACATCAACGGCATGTTCGACATCGAGTCCCTCGCGGAGGCGACCGATCGATCGGACTGCGTCAATGACGCTTTTTGCCCCACTCCTGCGCCGGTCCTCGGTCATCCGAGCAAGATCGACGAGTTCGCTGTCGATGGAGGCCGCCGATTCGAGGACACCGAAGAGGTCGCCGGCCCGCCCATTGATGCGTCGGACGACAGACGCATAGGCGTGGAGCCGTTCCGTGGACGTAGGCGCCGTGAACACCGGCTCCATCCAGTCGCGATCATTGACGGCCACGCGCTCGTCGTCTCCGGCGATGGCCACGTCGAGAAGCTGCCCGAGCAGCGCTCGCTTGTTCCCGAACACCGCATAGATCGTCTGCACCGCAACGCCGGCTTCGTCAGCCACCCCCAGCAAGGTGGTCGCGCCGTACCCTCCGGCAACGAACAGCCTGCCAGCGGCAGCCAAGACATCCCGGCGGGTCTGGCGCGCTCGGGCCTCGCGTCGAGGGTAGGAGGAACCGCTCGCAGGTGAGTTGACATCCAGATCCACTTGGTTAGAGTAACACTATGTAAATAGAGTCTCACTCTATTCACCTACGCCAACCGACCGTGATCGGAGATCCGCCATGACCGCAACTGACAGCACCCCGACCGAACGTGACCGCTGGTTCGTCGGCAGCCTCATTCGGATCCTGGCCCAGGCCGACGAGACCGACGGGGTGCTCGGCGTATTCGAGCAGACGGCACCCCAGGGCTTCTCCCCACCCCTCCACGTGCACCACCGCGAGGACACCGCCCTCTACGTCATCGACGGGACGATTACCGCCGTGATCGGCGACGTCCGCAGGCGAGCGGACGCCGGCGACTTGGTGTGGCTCCCGAGGGACGTGCCGCACACCTTCCGGGTCGACAGCGATGGAGCTCGACTCCTCGAACTGATCACTCCTGGCGGTTTCGAGGCCTACCACGTCGACGCCAGCGACCCGGCACCAACATTGACCCTTCCCCCCGC
Source organism: uncultured Acidimicrobiaceae bacterium (assembly GCA_903849265.1). Taxonomy (GTDB): domain Bacteria; phylum Actinomycetota; class Acidimicrobiia; order Acidimicrobiales; family RAAP-2; genus Bog-756. The sequence continues at coordinate 3,217 of CAININ010000042.1, read as the reverse complement.
TACGGCCCCGGACATCGGACGGCTGGCCACCGCGATCGGACCGTACGGAGCCGAACTGGTCGGCCCTCCCCTCGGCCCGAACGACTGACTCGGATCGGCGGTCGGACGCCGACTCTGGGGTATCGAGCCCCGCCGCCACGTCAGCCGTCAGCCTCCGAACCGGCTGCCACAACCAACCGCCTGGCCCGACGGACCTTGGGGCACGACGCAGGTGCGGCTCCACCTTCGGCCACGGCCGCACAGGTGCGGCACGCCCACTCGCCACCGACGGAACGCCACAGCATCGAGCCGCACGTCGGGCACACCTCGCGTCCCTCGCTGCACTCGGTGCCGGCATAGCGCTTCGACGACAGTGGACATCCTCGGCCATGGCACACCGCCCAGTCAGGATCGGATACCAGACCATCCACCGGGCACACCACTAGGCATCGCTGACAGTCGTTACAGAGCAGCGGATCGATGACGTAGGCCACCGGGAAGTCGCCGCCTTGGGAGACCGCCCCCTGGGGGCACGCCGACTCGCAGGCACCGCACCCGAGGCACTCCTCGAGGTCGATCTCGAGGGCCATCGGTCAGCGGTTCCCGACGGGGACCGGGGTGAGGGCACCCGCGGCATCGAACACGGCCTGGAGGGTCCCCATGAACCGGTAGAACTTGTCGCTCCCCATGGCGTCCTCGGACCGGACGTCGAAGGGCACACCGGCGATGGACAGCCCGTTGAGCGAGTGGGCGCTGTCGGCTGGACCGTTCTCTTCGATCCAGCCGACCATCTCGACCCACGCCTCGAGCGGTCCGCTGCACACGACGTCGGGGGCGAACAGGCGCTCGTCCAGCGGCCCGACAGCAGCGATGTCGTAGCCATCAAGCACCAGTCCGTAGAGGTCTCGGACCCCGTCCGGCTGGACGATCTCCATGCCGAACCGGAACTCCGCGGTCCCGAGCCGCTCGATCGTGGCGGTATCGGCGGTGGCCCGGGCCACCAACTCGTCGAACCAGAGGCCTGACGGAAACGGCTGAGCGATTGACGTCATCAGACCGCCACCTCCGTCTTGGCTCCGGGTACGCCGTCGATCAGCGCGTCCGGAAGGTGGAGCCGTCCCCGACGGTCGAGGCCGGCGTGGTCGCAGCGCTTGAGGTAGTCGCCGATGATCTGACGGCGGAGCACGTCGCCGGCGGCGGCTCCCATCTCACAGGCAGCTTCGACGCTGCCTGCAGCCAGGATGGCCGTCGGCTCCACGATCTCGGGCGTCGAGAAGATCATGGCGATGATCTCCTCGCCCTTGTCGAGGTAGGTGTGGAAGTCCTCGGCCATGGACGGGTCGGTCTCCAGTCGGTAGCGCAGGTGCATGGTGCCGTAGGCCACGTGCCTGGCCTCGTCCTGCATGCACAGGCGGAAGATCTGCTGCTCGACCTGCGACGGCGCCAAGGCAGCCCCGGCTCTGAACAGCGACAGCACGATCCCTTCGCCCAAGAGGTGCATCAACGCCGAGCCTTCGTCGTAGGACTCCGCATCGAGGATGAGCTGCAAGAAGCGCTCGACTACGGCAGTGGCCTTCCCGAGCCCGCCACCGTTGGCCAGGGCACGCTTGCGGAACACCTCAGTGTGGCGGGCCTCGTCCATCACTTGAGTACAGAGGAACATCTTGGCTTCGATGAAGTCGTGATTGATCCGCCACAGCCACTTGGCCGGGAAGTCGGCGGCCACCATCTCGACCTCGGACAGCACCGTGGCCAACTGGCACATAGCGTGCTCGACATCCGGGTCGAGCGGGGCGAGGTCAGCCCACGGGATGTCGCGGGTGGCGCTCCATTGGCGGCTCACCGCCTCTTCGTAGAGGTCGAGGACGTTGTCGGCCCACACCTCTGATTTGTCGTTGATCGTGTACCCCATATCCGGGACGTCCAAGTCCACGTCCGAGCCACGGGGGGCCATCGTGCGCAGCGGTGCGTGCTCCGGAATGACCCCGTAGGACCCGATGGAGATGTCACGCATGGTGAGCCCGGTCTTGGAGGGGACTGCCCGCATCCCCCATTCGGACTTGGTGTCCCGCAGCCAGCCCAAGTCGAACTCGCCGCGGGCGGACCGCTCGAGATAGCTCAGGTCAAGTCCCAATGACATGCCGTACCCCCTGGATCGGTGAACCGATGAGACGTTTTGTGCCTCTATGTACCAGCACGTCCCAGGATGGAGATCGGAGGCGCATCAAACCAGGGTCCAAGGTCCCTAACTCTTCGCTAGGTGCGAACCACCCGACGCACGACGCGCAAGAGGGGCCCGCAGGCCCCTCCGCAAGACTGCCACCTACTGACTACAGGTGAGCACCGGGTGCCCTACCCGCGGGCAGGTGGGCTGCGGACGAAGTAGACCGCATGGGTGGTGGTCCCGGCATGGCGGTGGGGAGCGATTTCGCGGTACTCGGGCGACTCCCACCACCCCATCAGCGCCTCTTCTGACTCGAACTCGATCATCACGGTGCGGCCCTCCGCACGGCTTCCCTCGAGGACGATGGGTGCGTCGTCATAGGTCAGGAACCGACCTCCGTGGGCCTTGAGGATGGGGAAGAAACCCTTTTCGTAGACGCGGTAGGCCTCTGGGTCGTCGATGGTGAAGTGGGCGATGAACCGTACGGGTCGGGTGTCACTCATAGTCAGTGGTCCTTTCGGGTGAGGAGAAAGCCGACGGGGTGTCGACCGGAGAGGGTGCAGCAGACGAAACGGAACGATCGGCCGGAATGTGGATCGCAGTCTGCATGGCAGACGGGAAGTACGCAGCGATCAGCTGGTCGACGACGACAGAGAGGTCGGTGCGTCCGGATCGGGCGAGGACGAGCAGCCCCTCGAAGGCCATGAGCAGACCGGTGGCGGTGGTCACGGCGTCGACATCACGAGCGAGTCGACCGTCGGCTCCCGCCCGTCGGACCTGATCGAGGAAGGCCTGCTCGACGATGCCCATCCCGGCGTCCACCGCGTCCTTGACTCCCGGATCCGACGACGCGGTCTGGCCGGCCGTGACCGTGAGCAGACAGCCACGAGGTGCCGACTCTCCCGGACTCGGCACCAAGGCCGAAGTGAAGAAGGACCGGAGCCCGGCGACCGGGTCGGACGCGCCGACGAGGTGGCGTCTGATGCGTGCTGCGACCACCCGATCGACGTAGCGGTCGACCGACCGGGCGATGAGCTCGTCGCGGCTGTGGAACCTCCGGTAGATCGAGGGGGC
>CAININ010000041.1 GCA_903849265.1 uncultured Acidimicrobiaceae bacterium | reverse complement strand
CGTACTGGACCGAGAGCTTCAGGCACTCTTCGATGACGCCGAGTGCCATGGCGGCCACGCCGGCCCGCTCGGTGATGAAGTTCGACTTGGCCGATTCGCGTCCTGCACTGCCACGCACCTCGACCTCGCCGAGCAAGTTGGCCTTGCCCACCCGAACGTCGGACAGGAAGAGCTCGCCGGTGGGCGAAGAGCGCAGTCCCATCTTGCGCATCGGCTTGGACTGCTCGAGGCCGGGGGTGCCCTTGTCGAGGATGAACGTGAGCACCGGGCGGTCGCGGATCGGGGTGTCGGATCCGTCGTCGAGCTTGGCGTACAGGACGATGGTGTCGGCGTAGGGGCCGTTGGTGATCCAGGTCTTCGAGCCGTTGATGATGTACTCGTCGCCGTCCCGACGGGCCATGGTGGTCATGCCACCGAGGGCGTCCGAACCGGAGTTCGGCTCGGTGATTGCCCAGGCACCCACCTTCTCGGCCGTCAGCAGGTCGAGGCCCCACCGCTCCATCTGGGCGGGGGTGCCGCCCTTCATGATCGTGCCGGCAGCCAGCCCGACGCTGACGCCCATCGAGGTGACGATGCCAGGGCAGTGGCGGCAGAGCTCGATGATCGGGATCAGCGTCATGGCCGCCGCGCCGCCGTCACCGGCCCGCTCGGCCCGCTCTGTTGCAGTCTCGGCGGTGCCGTTGACCTTGCGCTCGAGCTGGACCTTGAACCGGTCCCGGGCCATCTGGTCCATGCCGAACGTGGCGTACATCTTGCGGATGATGTCGTAAGGGGGGACGCCATCGTGCTCGACGGCATCGATCTGGGGCACCACCTCGGCGTCGATGAACCGACGGATTGCGTCCCGGACCATCAGCTGCTCTTCGGACCACTCGTACATTGCGACCTCCCGTGGATGGAACGGGTCCCGAAGTGGAACACGTTCTGCTCGTCGCAGAGGCTAATCGCGTACCGCCTACAGTCGGAGCGTGCGCCTGACGCGGAAGTCCCAGCAGACACCGTTCGAACGATGGGGCGGCCAGCCCTTCTTCGACGCGCTGGTCGAGCAGTTCTACGTGGGAGTCGTCACCGACCCCCTGCTCCGGCCGATGTACCCCGATGACCTGGCCGAGTCCAAGGCCCACCTGGCGCTCTTCTTCGGCCAGTACTGGGGTGGGCCGGACGTCTACAACCAGGTCAGGGGTCATCCGCGGCTGCGGGCTCGCCATGCCCCGTTCGTCATCGGCCAGGCCGAGGCCGAGGCGTGGATGCGCCACATGACCGCCGCCGTCGATGTCATGGGAATGACTCCTGACGACCGGACGGAGCTGCTCGACTATTTGGAGATGGCGGCACGGAGCCTGCAGAACGCCCACTGATCGATCCTGTCGATCCGCTGCTCATCGTCGGCTGGCCGGCTGGCCGGCTGGCTACCAGGAGGCGCCGAGGACTGCCCGCATCGCCGCTTCGAAGGCGGCGTCGTCGAGGGTGGCGCGGGCGCCCAGCACGAGGGCGGCGTCTTCGCCGACCGGCACCCGAAGCGGCGTGTCCGGGTCCTCGATCGCCTTGCGGATGGCCACGGCCACCAGTTCGGGACCGGGGCGTCCACTGGGACCGGTGACCACCTGGTCGGTGTGCTCCCATTGGCGCCACAGTTCGTCGTACGCGGGGTCACCTTGGGCCCGCGTCGCCGTCAGCATCCCGGGTGCGGTGTAGCCCGGCTCCACGATGACGACCCGGATGCCGAAGTGGCTGAGCTCGTAGTGCAGTGTTTCGCTGAACGACTCCAATGCGTACTTCGAGGCCGAATAGGCGCCATCTAGGGGAGTGGCCACCCGCCCCTGGATCGAGCTCACGTTGATGATCACGCCGGAGCCCCGCAGCCGCCAGGCCGGCAACAGTGGTTGGAGGACCCGGAGAGCCCCCAGGGCGTTGGTCGAAAAGATGGCCTCGATGTCCTCGAGCGGGAATGTCTCCAGCGGGCCCTTGCCGTTGCGGGCCGCGTTGTTGACCACTGCGTCGAGCTCGCCGGCAGCGGCCAGTGCGTCGGCAACGGACTCGGTATCGGTCACATCGAGCGGCAGGCGGAGGGCGACGTCGAGGTCGCCGAGGAGGGTCACGTCGCGGGCTGTGGCCACGACCTCGTGGCCAGCCCGGGTCAGTTCGGTGGCGGTGGCGGCTCCGATGGCCCGGGCCGCCCCGGTGATGAGGATGCGCATGGCTGCGAGGCTAGGGCACTGGCCGGTCTCAGCAAGGCG
>CAININ010000040.1 GCA_903849265.1 uncultured Acidimicrobiaceae bacterium | reverse complement strand
GTGTCGCGCTATCTCGGTGGCGGGCCGCTGCCCCCGCCGGGCACCGTCTGCCACTGAGCCCGGGTGTACCTGAGCCCGGGTGATCCGGGCTCGTTCATCCGGCCCCCGTCACCCGGCGCTCACCAGGCGCTCCAGCAGCAGCGCCCTTCTGGGACACTCGGCCGCCGCCCGGGTGGCCATCTCGACCAGGGCGCCGTCGACCGGTGCACCGTCCACGATCGGATAGCCCCACTCATCGAGCGTGACCCGCTCGGGCAAGATCTCGGCGCAGTAGCCGTAGGCATCGCACGCGATCGGATCCACCCGCAGGCGGACCCGCACCGACCCGGGCCGGATCACCACGCGCTCCTGACGGCGCTGGGGGCCATGGCGGCCAACGGGGCCGACGGGGCCGACGGAAACTGCAGGATGGTCGGGGCGCCATGTGCGGCGCACGGGCGTCCGGAGGCGTGATCCCGAGCATCCGCACCGAACACGGCGAGGGCGCTGCGGATCATGCGCACGACCCCGTCGGGGTGACGACAGGCGCCGCGACCCTCGATCGAGCCGCACCGGTCCTCGATGCGGGCGAGCACATCGGCTTTGGCACGGCCCGAGGCGAGCAGTTCGAGGTCCTCGGCCACGGCCGGCAGACCGAAGACGCACGGGCCGCACTGGCCGGCGCTCTCCCCTGCCATGTACCGGGCGATCCGGGCGGTCTCGGCGATCCCGCACGACGAGGTCGGGAGCACGACGACGATTCCGACCCCGAGCGTCGCCCCCGCTGCGGCCAATGGTCCCGGGGCGAAGGGCACGGCCATGCGGGCAGGGTCGAGCCAGGCTCCTCCGTAGCCGCCCAGCAGCAGGCCCCCGATCGGACCAGTAGTCCCGACTCTGGCGATCAGCTCGTCGACCGGTGTCCCGAGCGCCACTTCGATGACGCCCGGTGCGCGCACGGCACCGGACACGGTGACCAGGGTCGTCCCTGGCGCTTCGGGCGTGCCCATCTGGCGGAACCAGGCCGCGCCGTGCCGAGCGATCAGTGCCACCTGGGCCAAGGTTTCGGTGTTGTGGAGCAGGACGGGGCGGCGCCCGACCCGCAGCGGCGTGGACTTGTCGATCCGCAACGCAGGTCGCGCGTCGCGCTGGTCGAGCCAGGACACGAGCGCCGACTCCTCGCCGGTCACATACCGAGCCGGGGGACGAGCGACGGAGATGGCGATGCCTCGGCCAGCACTGCCTCGGCGTGCACTGCCTCGCTCGGCGATCGCCCGCTCCACGGCACGGGCGCCGGGATCGCGGTCGTCGGCCACACAGACGATGATCTCGCGGGCACCGCACAGCGCCGCGGCCACCTCGGCTCCGTCGAGCACCAGATGGGGCGACCATGCCAGCAGCGTGCGGTCCTTGGCGCTGGCCGGCTCGCCCTCCATGGCGTTGACCACCACCAGCGGGCGCCGGGCGCTCTTGGTGACCGCATCCCACTTGGCCGCGGCCGGAAACCCTCCCCCGCCCCTGCCGGTCAGACCAGCAGCAGCCACCTCGGCCCAGATGGCATGACTCCAGTTGCGGTCGTCCTTGCGAGGGATCGTCAACGGACCGTGTACTGCGAGGTGGGCGTCCAAGCCGGGGGCGGCGGGTCCATCCGCTCCGGTGCGCAGCAGGCGCTCGACGCGGTCGATCGTGGCGGTGGTCATCGGCGGTTCTTCTCCAGGAGTCGGGTGGCGGTCGCAACCACACGTGCAGTCGGGGTGGCGGCGGGTGGCGGGCGTTCGGTCGAGGTGGTCGGGTAGGTGGTCACAGCGGCAGGTCGCCCTGCCTGTGCGCCACGACGATGGCGAAGCGGCACGGCACGGGTCGTGGCCCCGACGCGGTCCTGCTCCTCTCGAGCGGTGCGCCGGTCGCCGATCCGCCAGGTCAGGGCGGTCACGACGGCGATCGTGCAGGCAGCCGCCGTGGCGTCCATCCACAGCCGGGTGGCGTCGGTGCCCGCGCCCAGGGCGTGGG
>CAININ010000039.1 GCA_903849265.1 uncultured Acidimicrobiaceae bacterium | reverse complement strand
TGGCTGCGTACCGCAGAGGCTGCGGTCACGATGTCGCCCGCGAAGTGGCGAGCTATGCAGGCCAGGTGACCACCGGCGATGGCGGTGGTGGAGGCACCGAGCAGGTCGGCAAGTTCGGTCTGCACGTGTCCGAGCACCAGCCGGTCCCCGAGGGTGATGACGCAGTGGGACGGAACGTCGAGGTGTCCGACCCACCCGCGGCTGTCGTAGGTCGCAAGCTCCAGACCGAGCGCGGCCAGATCGCTGTACCCGACGGTCCTGGCCACCCATAAGGCGTGACGGAGCATCGAGTCGTGGTCACCGTCACCCACCGCTCCAGCGACTCCATGGCGCAGGGTCCGGTGACCGAAGCGGATGCCCTGGCTGGCCAGCATCGATCCCAGGCGGGCCCCTGGCCGCAACACCTCGGCGGGCAGGTTGCGGGAACCGGTGGCCACCTGGACCAGGCCAGCCACCTGTTCGGGGTGGGTGCGGGTGAGCGTCTGGCTCACCGGACCGCCCAATGAGTAGCCGACCACCACGGCAGTGGGCACACGCAGCTGTCGGAGGGCCCCGCTCACCACCTCGGCGCACCGTTCGATGCTCACTGGTTGCGGATCCCGGCTGGCGCCGTGCCCGGGCAGGTCGACCGTGATCGGTCGCCATCCGGCACGGTACAGCGGCGCAAACGTCGACCCGTAGTTGAGCAGTCCGTCCGCACCCCATCCGTGGATGAGCAGCAGCGGATAGCCAGGCCCGCCACCGTCACGGACCGAGATCTCGGCGCCGTCGACGGAGAGGGTGCGAGGAGACGGCACCTCGAACGACTGGTTGGCCGACCGCACGGGGTGCCACCGAGGGGCGATCACGTGCATAACAGCCTCGACCACGCCCAAGGCTCATGAACTGCTCTGCTCGGCGCGGTCTTCAAAGTGGAGACATCGTCGTTGCTCCGGGCGAACTTGAGATCCTCAGCATTTCCGCCGGTCAGATTTGCAGGTTCGGCGCAACCAGTGGGGGATCCCCCCCCCCACGAACGAAACGGGTGGCGGACACGAAGATCTGTCAGCTCACGGGCTGGATCTCGCGTGGCCAGCAGGATGGATAGCCGGACTCAGTCGATGATCCGACACCAGATCTGGCAGCGTTAAGGGAGTGGATACAGCCGTCCTGATCCTGGAGGCCCGGACCCGACGGGGTCTGTCACGCCGAGTGCACGCCCGACGAGCGGGGACCTCGGCGTCGACGCTTGCCGCCTACGAATCCGGACTTCGATCCCCTCAAGGTCGTGGCCCGGGTCCTTGCCGACCTCCCCTCTGGGGTCGACATCACCGAGGGGGCCACACGGGAGCTCGATACCGTGGGACAGTGCCGCCTCTACTTCGAGGAGATCCCGGTGGACCTCTTCTTGGACACCAACGGGTTCCATATCGATCTCCACCTCCACGTCGCCCACCACGAGCTCGGGGGACGCAAACTCCCCTTCTTGAGCTGTGACGATCTGGCCGTGTTCAAGTGCTTCTTCAACCGCCGCAAGGACTGGGCCGACCTGGAAGCGACGATGAAGGCCGGCCGGTGCGACGTGGCCTACGTCACCGGGGTCCTGACCGAGGTCCTGGGAGCAGACGACGAACGGATCGCCAACCTGCTGGCCCTGCGTGACGAAGTGCGAATCGCCCGAGACAGCGGCGCCTGACCGAAGCTCGGACGCCGCTCGGATCGAGAATGCAGCAGCTGGTCGGACCTGATCCTCGGTGGGGGCTACGTCCTATTGGGCCGAGACGTCGGCGAGCAGCTGATCGACGGCCCCGGGGCCCATCGCATCGCCCAGCATCACTGCCAGTCGGGTCAGGGGGAACGAACCGATCATCGACAGTGTCTCTTCACTGGCCAGCATGGGCGTCAGGTCACCGCTCGGCGACGTGCGCAACGCCTCGAAGAGGACCTCCTGGCCGACCGGGTGGTCGAGCCACTCCGACAGCGTGCTGCTACGACCGAGGGGCATCGACGGCCGAGGTCCCTCGATGGTGGCCGTCGCCGACGAGCGGATATCCCGAGACGATGCCCCGACGGACACCTCGAACCTCCCAGGCTCGAGCACCCAGCCGTGGGAGCGGATCGACCACTGCGACAGATCGCGGTCGGCCACGACGAACGAGACGGTCGTCGACTCCCCTGGCGCCAGGTCCACCTTCTCGAAGCCCTTGAGCTCGCGGACCGGCCGGGGCGAGGGTGCATCGAGCGCACCCACGTACAACTGCACCACCTCCTTGCCAGCTCGGGTGCCCGAGTTGGTCACAGTGAGCCGCACGTCGATCCGCTCGGCACCCTGCCAGCCACCTGGACGGCCGGTGCCGTCGACGACGGCCACCTCGAGGTCGGAGTAGTCGAACGTCGTATACGACAAGCCGTGTCCGAACGGGAAGCTGACCGGGCGGTCCACCAGGTCGTAGTGGCGGTAGCCGACGAAGACCCCTTCGCCGTAGACGACTTCGCTGTCCCGACCGGGGAAGTTCCCGAACGCCGGTGTGTCGCCCAGCCGGACCGGGATGGTCTCGGCCAGACGTCCGGACGGGTTCACGTCGCCGAGCAGCACATCGACGACGGCCTCTGCGCCGGCCTGTCCACCGAGCCACGCCTCGAGGATCGCATCTGCGTGCACCTCCCACTCGTCGGTGGCGACCGCCGAGCCGTTCGACAGCACCACGACCACCCGCTCGTTGACGGCACGGACCGCCGCGAGCACCCGGATCTGGTCAGCTGGCAGGTCGATGTGCGTGCGGTCGAACCCTTCGGACTCGTAGCTCGCCGGAAGCCCCAAGAAGACCAGGACGGTGTCCGCCCCTGTGGCGGCCCTAACTGCGTCGGCCAGGAGCGCGTCGTCGTCGGCCTCAGGGTCGTCGACGCCGAATCCAGGAGCGAAGTCGACGGCCACATCGGAACCGAGCCGCCGCTGAAGTGCGCCGAGCGCATCCGACAGGCGGGTCGGGTTGACCTTGGAGCTGCCGGCGCCCTGGAACCGCGGGCTGCGGGCGAACTCGCCGATGACAGCGATCCGGCCCAGCCCACCGGTGAGCGGCAGGATCGCTCGGTCGTTCTTGAGTAGGACGACGCACTCCCCTGCCACCTCTCGAGCAAGGGCATGATGAGCGTCCTCGTCGAACGGCTCGGTCTGGTCGCCAACGGGGAGCGCTCGCTCGACAAGCCCGATCACGCGTGCCACGGCGAGGTCCAGGACCGCTTCATCGAGCTCGCCGGCGGCGATGGCGGCACGGATCTGCGCCGGTCCGGCGCCGTGTGACGAGGGCATCTCCAGGTCGAGGCCGGCAGCCAGTGCGGCCACCGGGTCGTCGACGGCGCCCCAGTCCGAGACCACCAATCCGTCGAAGCCCCACTCGTCGCGGAGCAGTTCAGTGAGCAGCCAGTGGTCCTGTGATGCGTAGACGCCGTTGATCCGGTTGTAGCTGCACATGACCGTCCACGGGGCCGCCTCGCGGACCACCCGCTCAAAGCCGGCCAGGTAGATCTCTCGCAGTGTCCGCTCGTCGACCTGCGCGCTGATCCTGAGTCGATCCGTCTCCTGGTTGTTGACGGCGAAGTGCTTGAGCGAGGTCCCGACCCCTTGGCTCTGGATGCCGACCACCAATGCGGCACCCAACACGCCAGAAAGCAGCGGGTCCTCGGAGAGGTACTCGAAGTTGCGGCCGCACAGCGGCGTCCGCTTGATGTTGATCCCTGGCCCGAGCACGACGGCTACACCCTGGGATCGGGCTTCCTCACCGATGGCTGCGCCGACCCGGCGGACGAGGTCCACATCGAACGACGAGCCGAGAGCTGCTGCCGTCGGGAAGCACGTTGCCGGGACGCTCTGACCCAGGCCGACATGGTCACCGTCACCGGGCTGCTTGCGCAGGCCGTGCGGTCCGTCGCTGACCATGATCGAAGGGATGCCGGTGCGCTCAATCGCCGTGGTGTGCCAGAACCCGGAACCGGAGACCAGCGATGCCTTCTCCTCGACCGTCAGTTCTTCGAGCAGTGCCGCAATGTCGAATTGGGACATGCGAGCCCCCCTTTCTGTCGTAGATCGTCGATGTCACGCCGGTACATGTTCCGGCGGCGGCTAGGACCGCCACCGGATCAGATCGAGCTGGTCAGCGGTGCGCGTTGAGGAACGGAGCGATCCGATCCTTGGGGCGTCCGATGATGGCGCTTCCCCCGGCGATCAGCACCGGCCTCTGGATCATCTCGGGATGGGTGGCCAGAACGTCAGCGACCTGCTCGGCCGTCTGCACATCGGCCTCGTCGAGTCCGAACTTGGTGAAGTTGGCATCGCGACGGACCAGGGCGGTCGGCTCGTCTTCGAGGATCTCGAGCAGGGCCCGCAGCTCGTCGACCGTGGGCCGCTCGGCCTTCAACTGGTAGCGGCGGATATCGACTGGGACGCCGAGGTCGCCGGCGATGTCGACTGCAGCGCGCGAGCTCGAGCAGTTCGGGTTGTGGAAGATGGTGATGGAGGCCATGGACGCGAACCTACCGCTCGACGAGGTGGCCGGTCGGCTGCGCCACGGGATTCACGCGGGAGTGCCGTGGGGATTTCTTGCTCCGCAGTCCCATGACCATCAACACACCTGACTAGTGTGTGATCGTCTCGCTTGGTAGGGGACAGGCCCCGGGCACTCGCGCCCGAGTCGGACCCTGGGAGATGACTGATGTCGACAGCTGTGGCCGCGCCCGCCATACCCGCTCCACCGGCGGGTCGCATGGCGATCCAAGCCTCGTATGCATCGCTTGGTTTTGCGTGCGTCGGGCTCGTGTTGCTGGCCATCGGCGTCTTCTACCACCAGGTGAACTTTGGAATCGTGACGCCCTGGTTCGCTCAAGTGAGCACACTGTTGGGCGACGTGTTCCTCTCGCTGGCGATCTTCCTGCACATCGATCATCTGTCGTACCGCATCGGCCGCACCGCCGTGGTGTTGTTCCTGATCGCACTAGCGCTGCCGTTCCTCTTTCGCATCCCGCGACTGTTCAATCCATCGCTGGAACTCCACACGAGTTGGGCCAACGTCGCCACGGCGGCGTACGGAACGGCCTTCATCGCGTTGGGCCTGGGAATGGCATCCATCGCCATCCACAAAGAGAAGCAGATCGAGCGCGGCTTGGTCCAGGTTGCTGACGTAGGGGCGACTGATCCCGCCGACGTCACGGTGCATGCCTCGTTTTTCTCTTTGATCAGTGCGTCGATCGGGATGATCCTCTACGCCATCGGTCTCTTCCAGGTGATCGGAAATCCCACGGGCACCCGTGAGGGGTGGATCCTCGAGGTGCTGGGGATGACCCTTCTGTCGATCGGCATCATCAGCCACGTCGAGCATCTGGGCCGGCATATCGGCAATGGTGCGGTCGTCTTCGCCATCCTGGGAGCGATCCTCAATGCCGTCGCCAACCTGCCGTTCGCAATCAGTCACAGCACCACGACGACGAAGAGTTGGCAAGTCATGAGCGGCTATGGCACGGGTGCGGCCTGGCTGTGCTTTGGCATCGCCGTCGGCCTGGTCATCCTTCGTAAGCGGTCCATCGAGGCGGAATCCGCCAAGTCCTGACCGCTCCACCTTCACTCTGACGACGGCCCCCTGCCTCGGTGGGGGGTCTGTCGCGTCCGGTCCTGTCAGATCCACTGCATCCTGATGGAGTTCGCCACCGTCAGAGCGGCTAGTGGCCAGCCGGGCGGCACGATCCCGTCGGCCAGCCCCAGGCGGCTGCAACGCCAGCTGGCACCGTCGCTGCGCACGGCGAGTCCGGTCCGGTGCTCCCGACCCCCGTGGCCGTCCACGACCCGCCACTCGGCTGGCTGAACACCAGGTACGCGCCGGCATCTTGGCTGGATACCTGGGCCTTGTAGAGGTCGCTGTCCGTGGCCGGCATGGTGGCCGGGTTGGGGACGGCCATGCTGCCCGCTGCCCAGTAGGTGTTCGTCGTCGAGTTGAACGCGTAGTACGTGGTCCCTGGGGCCATTCCGGTGAACGTGGACGGGGCGATCCCGAGCTGCGCGGCACGGGCGGCGATGAGCTGGGTGCGGACCGCGTCGGTCACCGGCAGGTTCTTGACCGAACCCGACTGGGTCGAGGCCGTGGACGGAGTGGGGGCACCCGAGCTAGTCGGCGACGTCGTTGATGCCGTGGTGGAGCTACTCGACTACGAACTCGAGCACGCGGTCATGGCGATGGCCGCTGTAGCAACAGCAGCCCCGGCCAGCGCCGTCCCGTCAGCGCCCGTCCACTCGGCACCCGTCCGGCCAGGAACGATCGCAGGCTCTTCATGGCGGTCATGGTCACTCGGTTCATCAGGTCGTGGCAGGCATTCGCCGGGGTCGAGCAGAAAATAGTTCGAAAGGAAGCACAACGGGAGGCATTTCCAGGACGACCCGGCCCTGAGCATCTCGTGCGATCAACGGCGGCGGGGCTCGATCAGCACGTCGAGCGCCAAACATCCCTCAGGACCGCAACTCAGCGGGTTCACATCGAGCCCATCGAGGCACTCCCCGAGTTCGAGCGCCAGCGTGGAGAGCGCCACCATGTCATCGATCAGCGCATCCAGATCCGCTGGAGGTGCACCGCGCACACCGGCCAGCAGTGCAGATACCCGCAGAGAAGCCACCGCCGCCGATGCACGGTGACGGTCCAAAGGAGCCAGGCGCACCGCCCGATCGGCCAGCAGCTCGACCAGGACGCCGCCGGCACCGACGACCATGAGCACGCCGAGGTGGGGGTCGCGTGCCAAGCCGAGGGCCACCTCCACTCCGGCCGGAACGGATTCGGCCACGATCACGTCCGGGCCGAACCGAGCGGCGAGGTCGAAGTACGCGCTGTCGAGCGCCGCTCCGTCGACGATCCCGAGCACCACTCCACCGACGTCCGACTTGTGGGCAATCCCTTCCATGTCGGTCTTGAGCACTACCGGAAACCCGATGACCTCCCCGGCCGCCGAAACCTCGGCGGCCGTCGTGCAGCGCAATGTGGTCGGCGAAGCGATGCCGTAGTCGGCGAGCAGCGCCACCGACTCGTCTGCGGTCAACGGACCACCGGCCAACCTCTCCACCCATTGGGCCCGGCGGTCGTCGTCGACAGGCGGAGCAGCCGCCAGCATCCGGGTTCGATCCGGAAATTCCAGAAAGTGACGGAGCGCCAGCAGCCCGCTCCTCGTCCCTTCGAGTACCGGGATACCCGCTGCCCGCAACGGCGCCACTGTGGCGTCGTCGATCGCGCTCGTGCAGTTGGAGAGCACGGCAACCACCACGTCGCTATCTGATGCGGCAGCCATGGCGGCCCGCGGATACGACTCGTCTCCGTCGTACTCGGCTACAAAGTCGAGGCCGAGTGCCACCACGTCCACAGCGTCATCGGCGGCCATGGCCCGGGTCGCCTCGGTGAAGAGGGTTTCGGTGTCTCCCCCGGTCCCCCAGCAGTCCAGTGGATTCTCGGGTCGCAACCCGGTGTCGAGCAGTGCGGCCAAGCGGCTTGTCGTCGCTTCGCCGATGACAGCAAACGGCACGTCGAGCGCTTCGGCCAGATCGACGACCAACGTGCGCTCGCCACCAGAATCGTGCACCGTGGCCAGACCCGACCCCGGCCGCCTCCGTCGGGCCCGGCGTGGCTGTGCGAAGAGTTCGAGCGTGTCACACAGCTCGTCGAGGTCGCTCACCCGCAGTACCCCGGTCGCCTCGAACAGCGCCTCCCACGCCCCGTCCCCACCGGCCAGCGCACCGGAGTGGGCAGCCACCATCGACCGCCCCGACTCGCTGGCTCCCACGGTGAGGGCAACGACGGCCACGTCGCGGGCGGCGGCTCGCTCGAGAGCCAAGCGCAGTGCAGCCGGCTCGCGCATGGTTTCGAGGAAAAGGCCGACCACTCGTGTCTCCTCGAGATCGAGTGCGTACTCGAGGTAGTCAGCGGCCCCGGTGACTAATTCCTGGCCGGCCGAGACGACGACGCTGAACCCGAGGTGTCGGCGGGTCCGGAGAAGGGCGGAAAAAACGGAGCCGGAGTGGGTGACCAGTGCCACCGGACCTGCGGGCAACGGGTCTCGCTCGACGTAGCCCACGGCCCGCACCCCTCGGGCCGGAGTGACGAATCCCATACAGCCGGCACCACACAGCGCCATTCCTGCGTCCCGAGCAATGTCGGACACCCGGTGGCGCAATGCCATCGACGTAGGGTCGTCGGGCTCGAACAGGCTCCCGTAGACAACTGCCGAGCGGTCGCCGCGTGCGGCCGCCGTTTGCAGCACGCCCTCGACGGCCCGGTCGGCCACCCCCACCAACACCAAGTCCACCGGTCCGTCGACGGCATCCAGACCCGCCAGCACTGGCCGGCCTTCGATGGTCCCCGCCCGGGGATTGACCAGGTGGACTACGACCGAAGGGTCGCTGCGCAGAGTTTCGGTCACCAACCTGTGCCCGAAGCTCCCGGCCCGGTCGCTCGCTCCTACGACGGCGATCGACCGGGCGCCCAACATGGCGTGGACACCTGTGTCGGACACCTCACCTGGTTCATTGTCCGCCAACAGGTCCGGGACCACTGCCCCTACTTGGCGCCCTTAGCGAGCTTCTTCTTGTCGGCCAACGCCGCCTTCGACGCCTGCCAGCCAGGGATGCCGCACACGCCGCCGCCGGCATGGGTGGCGGAGCTGGCGTTGTAGAGCCCGGTGACCGGAGTGCGGTAGTCCGCGAACCCGGGGGCCGGGCGATTGGTGAAGAGCTGCTCCAACGAAAGCTCTCCATGGAAGATGTTACCGCCGATCAGTCCGTACTCGTGCTCCATCTCGTAAGGACCGACCACGTCGCGATGGATGATGGAGCTCTTGAAGTTCGGTGCCACATCGTTGTAGCAGTCGACCATGCGATCGGCATAGGCCTCGAGCTCGTCGACGTGGGGCTCGTCGGCCCACTCGTGGGGGACCCACTGGGTGAACATCGACATGATGTGAGTGCCTTCGGGCGACAGCGTCTTGTCCCATGTTGTCGGGATCACGCCGTCGCTGAACGGGCGTTCGGCCGGTCGGCCGGCCCGGGCATCCAAGAAGGCCTGTTCCATGTACTCCATCGACGGGGCCATCTCTACCGAGCCGGTGTGGTGCTCTTGGAGGTTGCTGCCCGGATCGGCGGTGAAGTTCGGCAGTTCGGACAAGGCCAGGTTGATCTTGACCACGCCGCTGCGTGTCTTCCATCGCTTGATATCGGTCACGAAGTCGTCCGGCAGGTCCTTCTCCTCGATCTGGTCGAGGAAGGCCGTCTTCGGATGCAACGTGGTGATCACCACCGGGGCCAAGATCTCGTCACCGTTGTCGAGGACGACCCCGGCTGCACGCCCGTTCTTCACGATGACCTTGGCCACCTTGGCGTCAGTTCGGATCTCGGTCCCGAAGCTCAGCGCCGAGCTCTTAATGGCGTCGGCAACCGCTCCCATGCCGCCTTCGGGGAAGCCCCAGTTGCCCAAGTGCCCGTCCCCGATGTCGCCGATCGAGTGGTGCGCCATGACATAGGCCGTGCCCGGTTCCATCGGGCCCGCCCAGGTGCCGATGACGCCGTTGACGGCGATCGGCGCCTTGACCTGCCACGACTCGAACCAGTCGTCGAGGAGGTCAGCGATGGACATGGTGAACAGGCGGGTGATGTCGCCGACGGTGCGGACGTCGAGGCCCCGCTGGCCCCAGGCCAGCTTCAAGGTGTCCTTTAGGTCCTTGGGCTTGCGGGATCCGATGTTGGGCGGCACCTGCAGCAGCAACGGTCCGAGCACGTCGGCCAGGCCGGCGAGCCACGCATCCCACTTGGGCATGGCCTCGGCGTCCTTCTTGGAGAATTTGGCGATCGACTCGTAGTTCCGCTTGGCGTCGTCGGCGTAGATCTTGATGGAGCCGCCCTCGGGGAACGCCTGGTAATAGGGGCCCATCGGAAACACCTTGTAGCCGTGCCGTTCGAGCTGCAGGTCGTTCATGATTGTCGGGGGAAGCAAGCTCATCACGTAACTGAGCCGAGTGACCTTGAACTCGGGTGCATCGGGCCACGGGCTGTCGGTGGTCGCCGACCCGCCGGTTTTGTGCCGACTTTCGAGGACGACGGTCCGGGCCCCGGACCGGGCCATATACGCACCGGCCACCAACCCGTTGTGGCCACCTCCAATGACGATGGCGTCGTACGACTGACTCATTACATCCCCCGATGGTCGACAGGCGTGGAACGGAGTACCTCGGACGAGGACTCCTGACTGGTCGTTCAGTGTATGCAGTCTTGAACCGCGAGACAAGGCGGGACTAGACGATCCGCTCCGCCGGTAACGTGACCTACCACGGGACCAGCGAGCGAGGAACTGAGTGACTGATCGACCTGAGGGGACTTCGACGGGAACCGGCGATGCCCGCCGGCGTGAGTTGGTGAAAGCCACCCTCGCAGTGATGTCCGAACGCGGGTTCGCCGATACCCGGATCACCGATGTGGCTGAGCGCGCCGGCATCAGTCCGGCGCTGGTCATCTACTACTTCAAGACAAAAGACGGACTGCTCACCGAGGCACTCCGCAGTGCCGAGGACTCGTGGTACGAAGCCGGTGCTGCCCGCTCGAGTTCGCTCGAGAGCGGGGTGGCACGCCTGACCGAGATCGTTGCCATGACCTGCCTGCATCAACAGGACGAGGACCTGCCGGAGTCGTGGGCTCTCTGGCTCGACCTGTGGGCGCAGTCCGTGCGCAACCCGGACGTGGCGAAGGTCCGCAGGGAGTTCGACGAACACTGGCGCCAGACCATATCCGGCATCGTGCGGATGGGCCAGGGGACCGGCGAGTTCGCCCCTGTGGATGCCGATGACTTCGCCATCACGCTGTCATCGCTGCTCGACGGGGTCGCCATCCAAATTGCCCTCGACGATCCGGTGGTCACCCCGGAGCGGGCGTTCGAGGTCGCCATGAATGTCGCCGCGCTGCTGCTCGGATTCACCCGCACGCCCCGCTCTTGACCGATGATCGGGCACGGGCACCCGGGACTCCCTAGACTGACCAGTCATTCAGGACAGCGGGTCAGGTTCCCGCACTCGGACCACATGGGGGAATCATGGCTGGTGGAGATGTTCGGCTCGTTGGACTGACCAAGTCGTTCGGTGATGTCGATGCCGTCGCCCGAATCGACCTTCACCTCGAGCCTGGTGAGTTCTTTTCGATCCTCGGGCCGTCCGGCTGCGGCAAGACCACCACCTTGCGGCTGATCGCCGGATTCGAAGAGCCGACATCGGGCCAGATCCTCCTCGACGGCGTCGACATGGCCGCGAGCCCGCCCGACAAGCGCAACGTCAATACCGTCTTCCAGAACTACGCGCTGTTCCCCTTCCTCAATGTGATGGACAACGTGTCGTTCGGGCTGCGCTCCCAAAAGATCGAAAAGGCCGAAGCGGCTCGGCGCGCAGGCGAGGCCCTCGAGATGGTCCAGTTGAGCGCGTACGGATCCCGGCGACCCAACCAGCTCTCCGGCGGCCAGCAGCAGCGGGTGGCTCTGGCCCGGGCCTTGGTGATGAACCCAGCCGTACTACTGCTCGACGAGCCGCTCGGCGCACTCGACGCAAAACTGCGCCGCAGTCTGCAGGTCCAGCTCAAGACGCTCCAGCAGTCGGTCGGGATCACGTTCCTCTATGTGACCCACGACCAGGAGGAGGCCCTGACCATGTCGGATCGGCTCGCCATCATGCGCGACGGGCGCATCGCTCAGGTCGGGACCCCGGCCGAGGTCTACAACTCCCCCGACAGTGCCTACGTCGCTGACTTCCTCGGAATCTCCAACCTGCTAGACGCCACTGTGACGGTGGCAGACGGAGGTGGCGCCATGACCGTCGAGCATGCCGGGCAACGCCTCCAGGCGACAGGGGCTCGTGCGGTGCCGGTCGGCGAAGACGTCCGTATCTGCATCCGGCCCGAACGCGTGCGGCTCGAACCCTCTGGAACAACCGGAGAGAACCACCTGCCAGCCACGATCGAGCGCCTGGTGTTCCTAGGATCCACCACCCAGGTCGACCTCCGCCTGGGTTCCGGTGCGGCCCTGCAGATGCTGGTGCACAACGACGGCACCGAGGCGACGCTGTTCCAAGGAACGCCCGTCAGCGCTGTCCTTCCAGGCGAGCACGTCCGGGTGCTCGATGCAGCCCTATCCCCGGTCGGGGCTACTGCCTGACCTGAACGCTTGTCCTGGCCGCTTGACCTGGCCGCTTGACCTGAACGCTTGACCTGAACGCCAGACCCGCCGAATCAGCCGTCGGGGTATCGGACTCGCCGGGCCCGCCTTCCTACATGCCGGCGATGGTGGTCAGCGCGTCCTCGCGATTGGCCCCTCGTTCGCCTCGGGTGATCCATCGGTACCCGAGCAGGCCCACCGTGGCCGCCACCAGGGACATCACCAGCATGATGGTGGCCAAGGCGTTGAGCTGCGGGCCGGACTGTCCGCCGTGGGTCGACGAATAGATGAGCACGGACATCGGCTGGGTCGCGGCATTGGACGACAAAAGGTCGACGATCACGAAGTCGTCAATGGTGGTGGCGAAGATCAGCACGGCGCTGGCGAAGATGGCCGGCATCAGCATCGGCAGCAGCACCCGGCGTATGGCCTGGAAGCGTGTGCACCCAAGGTCAGCGGCGGCCTCCTCGTAGGACGGGCCGATCGCATTGAGTCGGGCCATGACGATGATGGCCGGCCAGGAGATGTTCCAGGTGATGAGGCCCAGGATTTCGGCGGCCGTGCCCAAGCTGATGCCGGTAAACAGTTGGGTGAAGACGAAGAAGAGGGCCGTTGCGAAGATCAGTTCGGGCACCACGTAGGAAAAGACCATCACGAAGTTGAACCCGATGGACGTCTTCGACCTCCAACGGTGGATACCGATGCCGAAGGCCACCCCGATGATGAGGGTCAGGATCGTGACGGAAATACCGAGTTTGACCGTCTGTTGGATCGCGCCGCGGAAGATCGGGTTCTGGAAGACCGATTCACTATGACTCCCCCAATACCACCGGGTAGAAAACCCCTGCCAGGTACTCACCGACTTTCCGTTGTTGAACGAGAACACCACGGCGATGGCGATGGGTATCAGAGACCAGGCCAGGTAGAGCCAGGTGAACCCCTCCAAAAAAACCGGCCTGCGCCACGGATTCCCCCGGAACCGGTGCCGGACAACGGGGGTCACGAGGTCAGCGCCATGCGCAGGGGCGGGGGTGGCTGCCATCGGGGCCTGCGTGACTTCGATACTCACAGCACCATCTCCCCGGATCGCTTGGCATGCCACACATAAAAGGCGATGGCCGGTAGCAGAACTACCAGCAGGCAGACTGCGAGGGCGGCCCCCTGAGCCTGCAGACTCGGGGTGCGCAACTGCGCGTCCACCACATTGCCGATCATCGAGGTCGACACCGACCCCGACAGCATCTGGTTGGTGAAGTAGTCACCGATCATGGGAAGCGCCGTGATGAGCAGCCCGGTGATTACTGCCGGTCTGGCCATGGGCCACGTCACCTTTCGGAAGGTCTCGAAGCGACTGAGTCCAAGGTCGCGTCCCGCCTCGAGAAGGCGCTGGTCGATCCGGTCGAGACCGGCATAGAGCACCAGGATCAGATAGGGGATGTAGCCGTAGACGAGTCCGAGGATCACCGTGACCGACTTGCCACCCAACCAGTCGAAGGGCTGCGAGGTCAGGTGGACAGCCATCAGGACCCGATTGACATACCCGTTGGTCTGGAGCAGGTCGATCCACGACAGCATCCGCATCATAAAACTGATCCAGAACGGAGCGATGAGCAGCCCGAGGAAGAGCACCTTGCGTCGCCCAGCAAAGCGAGCCACGAAGTAGGCAGCAGGGAAAGCAACCGCCATCGAGATGGCTGCGGCGATCACGACATAGATCATTGTCCGCAGCAGGATCGGGCCGACGAACGCGGTGGGCCCGACGAACAGGTGGTAGACGTCGATGTAGTTCGTCATCTCCCATTGCAGCGGGTTCCACGTCGGCTCCGGCGTCGACAGCACGGCGTTGAGATGCCCGCCGGCCACCGACAGGACGGCATAGAGCGGGACTAGGAACAAGAAGACCAACCAGAGCATTCCGGGCAGGGCCACGAGCGCCCACCCAGCGGTCAAACGCGTCCGGCCCGCTGGCTCGGTTCGGTTCTTCGGGGCCTGGGCGATCTCCGTGGCGCTCAGCGACATCTCACACTCCTCCGCTCACTCGCAACCATGCTTGCTGCCACGATGCGTTGACCTCGGGGGCGATAGCGAGTTCGCGCAGTCCCGTGGCAAAGTCCCCTTCGGTCACCACGGTCGACTCGAGTGTCGGGGGGATGATGCCTTCGGCGATCAGACGTTCGGCGGTCATGCCGGTGAGCGGCTGCATGTACCCGGAGAAGGTCATATTGGCGATGGCATTGGGAAGGTCCATGAAGTAGTCCAGCAGGTGGTGCGCGAGCACCGGGTTCTTCCCGCCGGACAGGACGACCATGGTGTCGTTGGCGATCGGCCCTCGACCGTCCCTCGGGAACCAGTAGCCCACCACGTCGATGTTCGTGCCGGGCGGGAGGTAGCCGTTGGCCGACACCATGTCTCCTGACCACGCCTGATGAATCCACGATGTCCCGGACGGAATGTCCGAGTAGTCGTTGTTGTTGACGTGCAAGCCGACGAGCGCGTCCAGTTCGAGCAACGAGTTCGTCGCTGTCGCCAAATGGTTCGGGTCTCCCGTATTCAGATCGAGGAGGCCGTTCTTCAGCAGGCCCAGGCTGATGCCCTCGCGAGCATCGTCGAGCAACGCCACCTTGCCGCGATACTTGCCCTGCCAAGGGAACGCCCACGGGTTGGCCATAGTCTCCGGGCCGTCCTTGATGAAGTCCTTCCGCCAGGCGATCCCCGTGGTGTAGATCGTGTACGGCACCGTGTACCGCCAGCCCTGGTCGTAGAAGGGGTCGGTGAACTCCGACCAGGCTTGGTGGATGTTTGGGAGGTAGCTGTGGTTGAGCGGCTGGACCAGACCGGTCTCCACCAGGGGCCCGATCAGGTCGACGGTGGGGAAGAACACATCGAAGTCGAGGTTGCCGCTGGTCAGTTTGGCGATGGCCTCGTCGGCGGTGTTGAACGTGCTCACCTCGACGGCACATCCGTACTTCTTGGCGAACGCGTCCAGCACCTTCTGGTTGATGTAGGCCACCCAGCTATAGAGCTTGACCGTGGCGTTCTTCTCCGGTGCCAGGCCGCTGGGGATCGCCTGGTTGGCATCGGTCAGAGGCCAGGTGACCGGCCGGTAGGGCCGGGGGAGCGGGATCGGCCCTTTCACGGAGGCTGAGCCGGCGGGGGACCCACATGCGCCGAGGGCCAGACCGAGCCCGGCCAAGCCGGCGGCAGACAATAGGGAACGGCGCGACAGTGAAAACTGTCCCGCCCCTGTCCCCTCACGCGGATGATGCGTCACAGAGTCTCCCCCTCTGGTCCGGCTCAGTGCACCCGAGAACGGGTCACGTTGCGTTGGGTGATTCAACCACTCGCGCACCCCGAGCACAAGGCACTTGTCGCTGCAGCCAGCACGGGGCTCATCGGGTGAGCGCTACGGCTAGCGCAGTGAAGTTGGCCAGGAATCGGTCGATGTCGGCCTCGTCGTGCTGGGCCGAAATGAGCCACTGCTCCATCTTCCCCCAGGGCGGCAGGAAGACCCCTCCGTTGAGCTGGAGGAGCCAGTGGGCGTGGTTGAAGCGGTCGTCGAGTCCGATAAACCCGCGGTAGTCACGCACCGGCTCGTTCTGAAATACCACGCAGCCCTTGGCGCCGACCGCCACCACGTGGGCGTCGAGGCCGAACTCGCTGATGGTGGCCGTGATGCCGTCAGCGGCACGGTCGCTCAGCGCATCGAGTCGACGGTACGTCTCGTCAGTGAGCACTTCGGTCAGCATGGCGTGGGTGGCGGCCATGGCCAACGGGTTCCCGTTGAAGGTCCCCACCATCTCGTAGCCACCGTCAGCAACGAAGGCCATGACCTCCTCGGTCCCCCCCACCGCAGCAGACGCGATACCGCCGCCGATGGCCTTGGCCAGGCACATGATGTCGGGCAGGACACCGGTGACGCCGATGGCGCCTCCCGGGCCGGCCGTCAGGCCGGTCTTCACCTCGTCAAAGGTCAACAACGCCCCGTGGGCATGGAGCAGCGCCTTGACCCCGGCGAGGTAGCCGGCTTCGGGCGTGATGATCCCGGCATTCATCATGATCGGCTCGATGATCATCCCGGCGATCTGGCCTGGGTAGGCCTCGAGCAGCCGCTGCAGCCCGGCGAGATCGTTGTACCCGACGATCAAGGTCTGCTCCACGATGGCCCGGGGGATGCCCGAACTTGAGACGACGCCGACCGGGGCATCAGCTGGGCCGTTGTCGGGCGGATCGGGCATGACCGAAACCTGCACCGAGTCGTGGTGGCCGTGGTAGCAGCCCTCCACCTTGACGATGAGATCGCGCCCGGTGAAAGCGCGCATCAGATGCACGGCGTCCATAGTGGCCTCGGTCCCGGAGTTGGTGAACCTCCACAGCGGCAACTCGAAGCGCCGGGTCAGTTCGACGGCCACGTCGATAGCCGTCTCGGTGGGCTGGGCGAAGTGAGTCCCCCGTGCGACTTGGCGCGAAATGGCCTCCACGATGGCCGGGTGGGCGTGGCCGGCCAAGCCAGCGCCGTAACCCCCGTGCAGGTCGACGTATTCGTTGCCGTCCACGTCGATGATCCGGGAGCCGCTGCCGTGGCTCATCCAGATGGCCTGGGGGCTGGTGATCTGCCAACTCGACGTCACCCCGCCCGCTAAGTGGCCGTTGGCCCGCTCTCGCATCTGGCGCGATCGGGGCTGGCGATCGACGAAGATCGCCTCTTGCTCGGCAACCAGTGCGTCCAGTCGCCCGTCGAGCTCTTGGGTCATCGTGCTGTTCACTGTCATCTCGGCTCCTGCGCCTGCTAGTTTGACTGACCGTTCAGCCAAACAATAACCGGAAACCGACTTCGCGGTTTCTGCACTCCCAGACAGGTGCGAGCGAGCCCATGACACCTCCCATCGTCATCACCGTCCGAGCTCCCGACGGCCCCGGTCTGGTCAGCGACATTGCCGGCGCGGTTGCAGGCGCGGGCGGGAACATCATCGACGTCGGCCAACACACCGACCTCAGCACTACTGGGTTCGGTTGCCGACTCGAGGTCGAGGCATCCATTGAGCGTTCAGCGCTCGCCGAACAGTTCGCTGCCTTGGCGCAGCGACGTGAGCTCGCTTTTGAGATCCACGACTCAAAAGAACGACCACGCGTGGTGATCGCCTGTTCGAAGACGCTCCACTGCGTGAGCGAGTTGCTGAGCCGCGTGTCGCTCGGAGAACTCGAGTGCGAGATCGTAGGCATCGTCTCGGACCGGACCGATGCGGGCGAGGTGGCCAGCCGTTACGGCATCGAGCTGACCCACATCCCGGTCGGCGAGGATCGGCGGGGCCAGGAAGAGGCCTTTTCGGAGGCACTCGGCCGTCTGGCCCCGGACCTGGTGGTACTCGCCCGTTACATGCGCATCCTGCCGCCCGAGATCGCCGAGTCCTGGAACGGCCGGATGATCAACATCCACCATTCGTTCCTTCCTGCGTTTCCAGGCGCCGGCCCCTACGCTCAGGCGCACGAGCGCGGGGTCAAGCTGATCGGAGCCACGGCCCACTACGTCACCGCCGGCCTTGATGAAGGTCCGATCATTGCCCAGGACGTAGCCCGTGTATCCCACCGCGACGCAGTAGCAGACCTCGTCCGTCGTGGCGCGGACATCGAACGCTCGGTACTCTCCACCGGGGTCCGACTGCACCTCGAGCACCGGGTCATGGTGTTCGAAAACCGCACCTGTATCTTCGATTGATCGATCCTGATAACCCGCAACCTGTCCGACCACTGAGACGTTCCGACCACTGAGACGTTCCGACCACTGACCGGCCCACTCGCTAAGTGAGCCCCGCAACGAGGAGTGACCATGGAATCTGAATCACTACGCAGCCCCTTCTATGCCTCGGCCGAAGCGGCCGGCGGCACCCACATGGAAGAGGAGGGCTGGTTCTGGTTGGACGGCTTCGGCGACTTCGACGGTGAGTACGAGGCCGTACGAACCTCGCTCGGCGTGTGGGATGTCTCGCCGCTCAACAAGTGGGAGTTCACGGGGCCCGATGCCCTAATGGCTGCGCAGCGGGTCAATGCCAACAACATCATCGGGCTTCAGGTCGGCCAGGTCCGCTACGGCGCGTTCTGCGACTCGAATGGCCTGATGATCGACGACGGGACGATCTACCGGCTCGAAGACCGGGTCTGGGTGATGACCAACGGCAACGACCGGCTCGACCACTTCACCGAGGCCGCCTCCGGCCTTGACGTCACCATCGAGAACATCACGCTGAACATGCCTCATCTCGGCCTTCAAGGCCCCAAGGCTCTCGAGGCATTGGCACCGGTGTGCGACATCGATCTGTCGACGCTGGGCTACTTCCGGTTCCACCCCGAGCTCACGACGGTAGGAGGAGTGCCCTGCTACGTCTCGCGGACCGGATTCGGAGGCGAGCTGGGCTACGAGCTCTTCTGCACTCCCGAAGTTGCGGCCGACTTGTGGGACGTGGTGATCGGAACGGTCGGCGCACGCCCTTATGGCGTCGGCATCGTCGAGACGTTGCGGGTTGAGGCCGGACTGGTCGTCCTTGGATATGACTACCAGGAGCACGAGATCACGCCGTTCGACCTGTCGTTCGACAAGATGGTCGCCTTGGATGCCGGCGAGTTCCTTGGTCGCGATGCCCTGCGAGCAGTGGCCGACAACCCGCCCAACCGGTTCAAGACCCTCACCATCGACGGTGACGTCCTCCCCGACTACGGCGCCGAGGTCACCATCGACGGGCGCACGGTCGGCACCCTCACCAGCCCTGCCCCAAGCCCGAAGTTCGGCGTGCTGGGCATGGCCATCTTGGAGACGCCCATCGCCGTCGACGGCCAGCGGGTATCGGTCGCGTTGGAAGACGGGACAACCGGCGCCACCGTGGCTCCGTTGTCCATCCTCGACCCCGAGAAGCGCCGGCCCCGAGCCAAGGCCTGAACATGCCGGCCTGAACGCGCCGGCCTGAACATGCCGGCCGAGCGCTCAGGACTCCTTGGCCAGGATCCGCAGGCGCCGGGGGTCGTAGAAAGGCTGGGCCGAGAGCGTCACCCTGCTCCGCCCGGTCGGGGTGCGGACTTCGAACTCGTTGGACGCCAGCCACTCCGGCGTCACTCCGGTCGGACTGTCGACCTGAGCCAAGCCCACAGCACCGCCCAACGTGTGCCCGTAGGCGGCGGCCCGGACGTAGCCGATCCATTCGCCCTCGAACAGGACGGGCTCGTTGCCGAACAGCCGCACCGACGGGTCATCGACCAGCAGACTCACCATGAGCGACTGGTAGGGGGCGGTGGCCCTGATGTCCAACAGCGCGTCGCGACCGATGAACCCACCCTCCTTGTCAAAGGCGACAGCGAACCCCAGTCCAGCCTCGAGTGGATTATCGGTGTTGTCGATATCGACCCCTAGGTCGCGGTAGCCCTTCTCCAATCGCAGCGAGCCCATGGCCGACAGCCCGATGGGGGCGACATCAAGATCGGCTCCGGCCTCCATCAACGTGTCGTAGGCCAGCAAGCCGTACTCGGTCGGCACGTGCAGTTCGTATCCGAGTTCGCCCACGTAGGTGATGCGCACGGCCCGGGCCGGAGCCATGCCGACATCGATCATCTTGTGGGTCAGGTAGGCGAACGCCTCATTAGAGAAGTCGGCCGAGGAGACCCGCTCGAGGAGTTGGCGCGACCGCGGCCCCTGCACGGACAACAGGGTGGTCCCCGAGGTCACGTCGGCCACCGTCACGAACTCAGCCTCATCGGTGGCCCGGCGGATCATCGGCTCAACCCGACGGGCGATCACGTCGGACGCCACCACCAGGAACTCCTCGGCACTGATCCGGGCCACCGTCAGGTCGGCGGCGATCCCCCCTTTGGGTGTGCACCACTGGGTGTAGACCACTCGTCCGGGTTCACGGGCCACGTGGTTGGCGCTGAGCCGCGACAACACCGCAGCGGCGTCGGGCCCCTGCACCAGGAACTTGGCCATGAGAGTCATGTCCAGGATCCCGACACCCTCGCGCACAGCCATGTGCTCGGTGGCGATCTTGTCGAACGATGCCTGGGGGGCGTAACCGTCCGCTACCGGCAGAGGAAAGTCATCTCCCTCGAACCATTCGGGGTACTCCCAACCCACCGAGGAGTTGAAGTGGGCGCCGCGCGCCACGAACCGATCGTGCAGGACGGTGCGCCGCAGGTTCCGGGCCGAACGTGGACGCCACGTCGGGTAGGCCGCGTCACCGAACAGCACACCTAGCTGTTCATTGGTCCGCTCGTGGCGGAACGCCCGGGTCACCTCGTGAGGAGCGGTGCGGTCGATGGCGTACCCGGTCACGTCGACCGGCGGCTCGCCGTCCACGATCCAGTGCGCAATGGTGGTGCCGACCCCGCCACCAAGCAAGATCCCGAGCGAGTTGAGCCCGGCCGCCACGAAGAAGTTGTCGAGTTCGGGGGCCGGACCGAGCAGGGGGTGGACATCAGAGGTGAACGACTCTGGACCGCAGAAGAACTTGCGGATACCCGTGTCGGCCAGCGCCGGGATGCGCTCCATCGCCCGATCCAAAAATGGTGCCACCCGCTCGTAGTCCGGCTCGATCTCGCCAAAGGAGAAGTCCCCGGGGATGCCATCGAGCTTCCAGGCTGCCGCGTCGGGTTCGAACAGCCCCACGAGCAGCCCGTCGCCTTCGGGCCGGAAGTAGCCGTAGCAGTCGGGGTCCTCGATGACCGGCAGGTCTCGGGTGACGCCCTCCATTGCCTCGGTGATCACGTAGTAGTGCTCGGCGGCCTGCAGCGGGACGTCTACACCGGCGAGCGCTCCGATCTGTCGGGCCCACATGCCCGCACAGTTGACGACCAACTCGCACTCGATCGTCCCGTGCTCGGTCACCACGCCGGTGATGCGCCTACCCGCCACGACCAGGTCGGTGACCGGACAGTCCTCGACGATGACAGCACCACCCATGCGGGCACCCTTGGCCAGCGACATGGCCACGCCCACCGGGTCGGCCCGGCCTTCGTCGGCGATGTAGAGGCCACCCACGAGGTCATCGGTCCGCAGCAAAGGGAACATCTCGCCGATCTCGGCCGGAGAGAGTTCCTGGTCCTCGACCCCGAATCCGTTGACGAACTGCGCCTCGCGCCGGAGCGCCTCCATGCGATCGGTGTTGGTGGCGATCGAGATGTGCCCGACCTCCATGAACCCCGTCGAGTGGCCGGTCTCTTGCTCCAAGCGGGCATAGAGGTCGCGCGAGTACCGGCTCATGAACAGTGCCGTCTCGTCGACCATGCCAGCCGAGGTGATGAGACCGGCTGCGTGCCACGTGGTTCCCGACGTCAGCTTGTCGCGCTCGATTAGCACCACGTCGGACTCACCCAACTTGGTCAGGTGATACGCGACCGATGCTCCGATGACTCCGCCGCCGATGATGACGATCCTGGCCCGTGCCGGCAGCGCACTCATCCGATGGCCGCTTCCCACTCGGCCAGACCAGACGCCTCGGCTCCGATGGTGGTCTCGTCCCCGTGGCCGGTGAGCACCCGGGTATCGCCGGGCAGCACGAGCAAGCGATCACGGATTGACGCCACGATGGTCGGATAGTCCGAGTAACTCCGCCCGGTCGCCCCGGGACCACCGCAAAACAGGGTGTCGCCGCTGAGGACGACGCCGGCTGCAGCGTCATAGAGGCAGCACCCACCGGGGCTGTGCCCCGGGGTGTGTAGGACCCGAAGCACATGTCCACCGGCGGACACCTCCATCCCGTCGACCAGGTCACCATCGGGGCGCCGGTCCGGGTAGACCTCGGACCACAGCATGTCGTCGGCCGGATGCACCAGGATCGGGGCACCGACAACATCGGCGAGGGCCACAGCGGCGTTGATGTGGTCGTTATGGCCATGGGTGGCGATCACGGCGCGCACCGTCCGGCCGGCAATTGCGGCGATGATCGGTGCGGCGTCGTGGGCGGCGTCGATCACCAGGACCTCGGTGTCATCGCCGACCAGCCACACGTTGTTCTCCACCTCGAAGTCCTGGCCGTCGAGCCGGAAGATCCCTGCGGTGACGACCCGTTCGATGCTCACAGCACCACGACGGAACGCAAGACGTCGCCACTGTGCATCCGTTCGAAGGCAGCTTCGACGGCGTCGAGGTCGATCGTCTCGGTGACGAACCGATCGAGGTCGAGTCGACCCTGCAAATAGAGGTCGACCAAGTCCGGGAAGTCCCGTGACGGCAGGCAGTCCCCGTACCAGCTGGGCTTGATCTGCCCACCCCGGCCGAACAGCTCGATCATCGGGAGTTCCAAGACCATGTCCGGGGTCGGTACCCCGACAAGGACCACGGTGCCGGCCAGATCGCGTGCGCAGAACGCCTGCATGAAGACGGCCGGATTGCCCACTGCCTCGATGCAAACGTCTGCACCGTTGCCACCCGTGAGGGCGCGAACGGCCTCGACCACATCACCCGACGAAGCGTTGATGGTGTGGGTGGCACCGAACTGTCGGGCCAGCTCGAGCTTGCGGTCGTCGAGGTCGATGGCGATGATCGTGCCTGCACCCGCCAGTGCGGACCCGGCCACTGCCGCACATCCCACCCCGCCACAGCCGAAGACGGCCACCGAGTCGCCCACCCCCACCGCTCCGGTGTGCATGGCCGCACCGAGCCCAGCCATGACGCCGCAGCCGAGCAGTCCCACTGCCTCGGGGCGGGCCGACGGGTCGACCTTGGTGCACTGCCCTGCGGCCACCAGCGTCTTGTCGGCGAAGGCCCCGATCCCGAGTGCCGCCGACAGCTCGGTCCCATCGGTCAGCGTCATTTTCTGCGTGGCGTTGAACGTGGCGAAGCAGTACTGCGGCGTTCCGGCCAGACACGAGCGGCACTCCCCGCAAACGGCCCTCCAGTTGAGGACGACGAAGTCACCGGGGGCCACCGAAGTCACATCAGGGCCGACTGCCTCGACGACGCCTGCTGCCTCATGTCCCAGCAGGAACGGAAAGTCGTCGTTGATGCCGCCTTCGCGGTAGTGCAGGTCGGTGTGGCAGACGCCGCAGGCCTGGATGGCTACCACTGCCTCGCCAGGGCCTGGGTCGGGCACGATAATCTCCACCGTCCGGACCGGCTCTCCCTTGGCCATGGCCACCACACCTCGCACCGTCGACGCCATCGTGATCTCCGTTCTGGTCCCGGCGATTCGGGTACCACTGGACTCATCTTGGCCTGAATCA